>NZ_AP028063.1:0-157124 GCF_030297115.1 Marinobacter shengliensis
GGATGACCGGTCGACACAAGATCCCCGCGTTAACACCACATGTAATCATAAGCGTCTGGAAGTTGGCCCGCCAATCATACTGGATGAAATGACTGTGATTGGCCTTGAAGCTCCGGAGGAAAGACCTGACTCGAACGTTCGCTTTTGTTTAGTGAGCCTGGGATACGGGACGGTCGCAAAGCGAACGTTCGAATCTGAATCGAACGTTTCCGGTTTAAGCTGCCGTATGCCCTGGGTATCGGGGCAAGTCCAACCGGTGCCAATTCCTGGCAAGGTTTGATTCGGTTTTGGACAAGTGCCGGCTTGAATATCGATCCCGTGAGAGAAAGATGATCAAGCGCATGAAGAAAGCCTGTCATGGCTGAGGCCGAAAGCATAAGGTTAGTCATGCAATAGGTAACCGCAGCGACATCCCATCACACACGTACACTCAGCGAGGGGTAGCTCTGGCACTTTTTTTAAAGAGAATTTTTTTCCATCGATCGACTTACATGCTTCGCACTGGTTCTGGTCGTTCGCGCCCATGATCTCAATGGACTTGGCCTTAATCCGTTTTGCATCAGCCAGATCCATCTTATGCGTCGCGGCAAAAACCAGCATTCTCGCTGCAACGTCTAGACTCAAACTCGAACCAGTTTCGAAATCCCTCTGGAACCATTGCGATGCTTTGTTTGTCCCCCAAAGCTCCATCATCCCGCCTGCAATACGCAATTCAGAAAGAACATCAGGGTCCAAGTCTCCAAGAATCGCCGGAGCACTAGAGAAAATTACTTCTAGTTTATCGATTTCTCGAGCCATATCAGTCGAGTTCCAGTCAATTCCAAGTCCACGACTGAATACCTGGGACGCCTCATAGTCCTTTACAATTAAAGCCGCTGCGCGAAGCTTCTTGTCTCTCAGCTTGGCAAGGGTCGACTCCTCGGCCTCTAACTGATCCCGTGTCTGCTGCTCAAGAAACTCATGAACAACTTGCTCCCCCTCTTCCGTGCAGCGCATGGCAGAAAAGTCACCCAGCGCAGAACGCGCTGCTGACGGGTCATGTTCAACGAGCCTCATCGCTTGGTCTGCTTTTCGACCGGAGACCTTGAGCCCCTCCGCCGAGAGCATTTTCTTCAAATCGGCCCCAGTGAACTTGGCTTCCAGAAGCTCATTGAGCTCGCAGGAACGCAACACGCCATCGGCCCGAAAAGTTTTTAGGGCCTTCTGAGGGCTCTGTCCAAGCGCTTGTGTCCAGCGGGAGTTATTGAAGAACGCGCCAGCGTCTTGTGGGTTACTGAACTTACTCAGCAATGAAAGATGCGCTTTGGATGATCGCCAGTCACCTTTTAAGCCCTTCGCCTTTGATTTGAACCATCCAAACATAGCGCTTCCTTTTTTTATCAATGGAAGGGTGACATTGGCATGCTACCGCGGCTTAACAACAAATCACGGAGATAGCCGGATCCATAAACTGTGTAGTGGTCAACTAATCCCGGACAGTATTTTAAGGTTTTCCTCAGCAACAACGGGCGAAATGCCGTCGTTGAATATGTAAGGACGCTGCCGATTTTTATAGATCATCAGATGGCCACCAACATCTTTTTTGGCCTCAGGTGGGTTCCATTATCCGAGGACCGGTATCCATTTGAAACGTTCATCTTACAGGCTCCAGGCGGTTCACCAATTCTCCCTTTTGTTTAAATAGAGGCCACTCGCCAATCACCATGATCAAGCTCCTTTCAGCGGCATTGCTGCAAAAAATCTCGGATCCACATAGCCTCAGCTGCGCTCAGCTGTAATTGGTAAGTTTTTGTAACCCTATAAAACCGGGCGACATACGCACATTTACCAGAGGGCGGTAACCAGTTTTTCGGGCCCCTGGCACCCTTGCTGCGATTCAAGCTAGCTTCAACAGGTATCAGATTCACCGGATCGTTCGCAAACTTCTCACGCTTTTGCCGGGGCCAAGAGCTGGCCCCATGATCCCACGCCCAATTGAGCGGTACTACGTGGTCAATATCTACTTCAGCGGCGTTCTGAATCACTTTACCTGTGAACGGGCTAATCCACCTCCCCGTTACCACCCGGCATCTATCTCCCGTCGCGAACCGGACGGGGGTAGACGACGCTGAAATCAATGCTTCAGCTCTGCTGTCCTGGCAATCACCATCAGAGTCGTCCCAGCCGTGGCCAAAGGCAGACCGTGAATAATTCCGCATCGGCGCTACGTTCTGATTGGCTGAAGCCGATTGGGCTAGATGTGCAATGTTTTTCGGTAGCCGGCCGCCGGATGCAAGGCACGCATCTACTGACTCAAATGGTTGGTAGCTCTTGGTACGGTCATACCAGCTGCTTTGCGGTGGGTGACAAACACCGCTGTTGGACATTTTTACTAAAGCGGTTGCAGTCGGAGCTGCAGAGACGAGCAAAACGACGATAATGGCTTTTACTAGAGAACTGATCACGAGCGAGGTTTTCTTACTTTTGGTGAAGCAGAATTAGAAAGGATACTGCGTTGAAAATGCCATGTGGGCCCGGGGACATTCCTGCTTAACCACCTCAGCCCACTGATCTGCGCCCCTTATACGCTATTGCAATCCATTGATCCAGTTACAGAAACTTGAATGCGTTGGTTCCAAAGAGGACGGGTGTACAGACACATCACTGTAACCTCCGTCCGGAGTAATTGCGTAGGCTGCGATTCGAACTGCTTCCATCCCACTGTTCAAGACAGCTAACGTCTCGCTACCCGACATGACTGCACAATTACCAACGTATCCAGGCGGCAAATAGCTCAGAGCCTGCATGCCGCCCAATTGCTCGGAGATTTGGGCGATAACTACGCCAGTATCAGTAACGCTTTTGATCAATGGTGAATCTCACTCATAACTTTGATTGTCAGAATTCTAAGCCGAGACTTGAACACCTTGACCTGAAATGGGTCTGGCAGAACAGATCTTTTTGTTGAAACAGCTGCCGGTGGCACCGCTAGGATGCCCAGATCTCTCTCTGGATAGCGCGTAATATGCCCAAACTTCCCCATATTGCTCTGATTGCAACACTCGGAGCCATATCGACTGCTCTTGCTTATCAATATTCGGAGATTCAGTCCTTGAAGGGTCAGCCAAGGCAATCTCAGGCAATTTCGGAACATACGGTTGTAGCCCTGGTCGATCAGCGACTGGAGGTATTGGAACGCCGGCGCGCCAAAGATGGCTTTGAGAAAAAGGTGTTTGAGTTCGAACTGGCGCAGCAGTCAACGCCGGACCACCGGTTGATCTACGGCAACCCCGAAGCGCGGATTACCCTTCAGGAATTTGGTGATATCGAGTGTCCCTTCTGTCGAAAAATGCACGATGACTTAAAACAGGTTGTCGACAACGCAGAGAACACCGTCAACTGGGAGTTCAAGCACTTCCCTCTCGAAAGTCATAATCCGGCAGCGGCATTGCAGGCCAAAGTCATTGAGTGCGTGAAAGATTCTTACGGTAACAAAGTCGCCTGGGCTGCATTGGATCGGTTCATTTTCGAGACTGCCGGAAACGGTAAGGGGGTTGGAGACCTTACGAATTTTGTACGAGGTATGGGCCTTAGCGGCGTCGCAATCGACCTGTGCATGGCGTCGGACGCCCACGAGAATCGCATTGAGAGTGACTATCGGGAAGGACAGGCGCTTGGAATAACAGGGACACCGGCACTACGGATTATTGATACTCAGACTGGTGATGCGTACTTGATCAAGGGCTACAAGACGGCCGAGCAAATAGCCCAGGCCGTGCAGCACATACTGAGGGGCTGACTGTCGTGGCGATCACCTTCATTGTGGATCAAGTGGATGATGAGCCGGACATTTTGACGTCTATTGCGCACCAGAATCTGAGGATTTTGACTACCGCCGGAGCTGTCCTACTGGAGGTGCCGCCGCCTAATAGCGGCTGGACTCAGTCAACGCTGGAATACGCGACGCGGGATATTACAGGGCTTCCTCTGGATGCCTTTTTGGGTAACAGCTGGGTTGGTTCGACTGAGGTTTGATTAAATTAATGGGCCCGAGCCCTGCTTACTTCTTGGTCTACCGGCCTATGAGATCGGTATTGCGGCGCATTTGTGAAGAAGCTCGATGTCGCCAAGGAATAGTTTTACCGGCTTGTTTTGGGCATCCCATATAGCAATGAGCGCCTCCTTATCCGCAGTGGCCAGGCACTTCGCAAATTTTTCGACGTCTTCAAAAGAGCCATAGCGAACGGCCGCAGCAACCGATCCGAGATAAGGTCCGCACTTATAAGCCTTCGTTTCCGGCACACTTTCCCCATTATTCATTTCACCTTTGCCCCTATTCCTTTAGGACGAGCTGAGCCTTAGGGTATTACTTGAGCACGCTCTTCAATAACTGGTCATATTGCTGGCGCATGTCGGCTGTCAGCCCAATCAGATGACCATGCTCGACCAGAGCGGTTGTCGCAGACACAAGTTCAGCATCCAGGACACCCTGGTAACGGGTGTCACGCAAGGTTGTGTTGACTGCGTTCTGCAACACAGTAAGACCATCCGCCAGCGTCGGCTGAGAGTTACTCAACCAAAATCCAATCCGGTATCGGCATGGTGCGAACCCTAACTCTGCGCATCGGTTGTAGGCAGCCATTGTTTTCTGAGCCACTTCTTGAAGGTGGCTTCTATCAATTTCGTTCGACAATGGAACAATGTTGACAGGATCGCGGACCAGGTGATTCTGCAGATCCGTTTCAGCGATAAAGTAATCCGCTGGCCAGTAACCTGATCCCGCTGCCGCCGTCATCAAACTATAGGCAGCTTCTTCCCGCCCAGGAATCTCAGTCTCGGCGAACAACAGCAGAAGGGCATTATTCACAAGCACATCTATGCTGGCATCACCGGCGGCCAATCGGTTGACCCAGTAATGGGCTCCGTAATGGACAATGAAAGGCACCCCAACCTGTTCTCTTTTGTGCGGTGAGCTTGTCGATGTGTGATCCATTCCGATCGCCAGAAGCAGCGTTTTAAGCCGCGGATCGCTGGTATCCAGGTTGTCCCCAAAGATCGCATTCACTCTATCAAAGGTGACTTCCGGGAACGGTTTTGCTCGATTGGCATCAGTCTCTGCGGCAACGGTTGGGGCCACCACGGCGCCCCAGATCGCAACGCTCAGGATCAGGCTCTTGAATGTCATTACTGAACCACCGAATTACGTACACGGTGGATTTGCCACTGGCCAAAGTCCGAGGAATAGGACAGCACAATGGTTCTCTGGATCATGGGTGAATAATCGACACATTGGTTGCTTACAGAATATATAAGCTTAGCCATCCGGGTTGCAGAACCTGACGTGTGGCCTCCCTGAAGGCTTAGCGTCTCGCACTGGGCATTGAGTCGCTCAATATCCAGAACACGCCGTTGCTCAATGTCTTCGTTCTGGCCTGTAATCGTGGCAAGCCGCCGTACCAGCTTGTTGTGACGCTCACGTTTGTGCGCTGTAAAAAAGCGATCGAGATCTTCATCTGACAGTCCAATCGCTGCCTTCTGGTAATAGCCTTGAACTAGCTGAGCTGCCTTGTCTTGGGTCGCGAATTTGCGTGATTTCTCTCCAGGTTCAGGCGGATCAGCCCATACGGCATTGGCGGCCAGCAGGAAAGATAGAATGGTGAGGGCTTGTGGCTTCATTGGATAGTTACTCCGCGAAATAGCCTTTTCGGTCCATTTTGGCTTTGCGCCACACTGGAAGAAGGAGTTTGATGAGAGCATCCCGGTCCGGAATGGCTCGAATGCTTATGATCGGCTGATCGTCATCGTGTGTTTCTATAACGAGAGTGGATAGCCCGAAGATTCCGAGCAGTCCTGCAGGGGGACTTTTGAAATCTGTTATATCGCTGATTTCACAGAACAGTTCCCGGCGAAAAATTGACGTAATCCCTTTAGCTTCTTTGATTTTATTCCGGGTAATCACGGTTCGCTCATAGCGAGTGCTCAGATAAGCCATCAAACAGGACAGAATCGCAAATACCAGGGTGCCGGCAATTGCATACTCGATCACTTGATCTAAGGCATCACCGTAGGAGCGCCCGATACCAGAGTTCCACAAAAGCAGTCCGAACGCGGCGGCAAATGTGATGATTCCCCAGAAAATGTACGTCCCTAGATTCACCAACTGTGAAGGACTCCCCTGCCAGATCACCTCCTCATCGTCATAGCGAACCGGCTCGTCCACCCTCTTCGTTGAACCTGGTTCTCCGATAACTTGTGAATGACTCTCCGCCATAAAACCTCCCTATGCGGCCAGTTGATGCTGTTTCAGGAAACTGACGCCACCTGAGACCGTTGTGATTATTCGGGTCTGTGCCGGGTAAACAGACTGTCGCTGTTTACTGTCCGCACCCAGAACCAAATGACATAGGGGGCGGAGACCCTGCTGTTCCAAAAAATCGAGTTGCGGGGAGTTATCAACGATCATCAGCCACTCAATGTTGATTTCCGAGGCTCTGACCTGATTCATGATCGCAAGTGGGTTCAAGGCCTGATCGAAATGGTCCAGAACCAGGACTGGGTGTATTCCCGAGAACATGACGTGTTCACGACCACGACACTCACAGAGGCTGAAGCTGGTGACCGTTTCGAGCAGCGTGTAAAGAGCTCGGTCTGCGACCGGCCCCGAACTCGTGTATTCCGTAATATGGAAGACTTTCATTGCTATTCCTATTGGCGCGCGGCCTCATAGGCCCCCAGTAGCAACATAAAGCTAATGGCCATGCCAAAAGCCGTAATAGCGCGGCTGATCGAGCTATAAACACGGTCTTTGTACTTGTACAAACCGGACACAGAGAGGGCGATTTCAACCAAGCCAAAAAGAACGCTGAGCTTGGCCGAAATAAAAAGCAAAATCGGGAACGTCAGGCTTATCGGGTCGCCTGACCTGATGACAGCAAACATCGCAATGGAAGCGAGCGTCACAACAAGCACGGGGTAGGAACGAGGCGACCTCAACCAACGAATCATTGTTCAGCTCTGGCCGGCGGCGCGATGGTCAACCTGATGCCACACTTTCACCGGTGCCTGGTGTGATTGGCGCTCACATACCGCCCCATCATAGATTGCAACGCACTGAATTAACGCGGCACCCTGTTGGAACGCGAAGGCAACGGCTTTGAAATAAACGGCGGTCACCGACTCTGCATCGGTCTGGAATTGATATTTCCGCCGATCACTGGCGTAGAGATCAGCCGAGAACATCTGTGGCGATCTTTTTCTGTCTTTGAATCCGAAAGGCACAATATTGTTCAAAGAAGACTCCAATCAGATAAACAGAGACGCGATTAGGAACAGGGCTGCGCCGGTAATTGCGACATTGAACTGGCGATCCTGAAGAATCAGCTGGTCACGTTGCTGAAGATCGAGTTTTCCGGATTCATAAAGCCGGTTAACGAAATACCGGATAAATGGTGTGGTGATGAACATGCCCTGCTCTCCTCTATCAACAACAGCGGTAGATGGTAGGCAGAACAACCGGCGCCGAAGAGAGATAAAGGATCACCATGGAGCGACCCTTTTGAGGATGTTGGGGGACTATGGTCTTGGGTAGTCGCCGGCCTTTATGGCTTCCTCTACCAGAGCCAGTTGGTATACATGATTTGCCATTGCCTTGAGGTTTTGTGGGGCACTTAGCCATTGCTGAAGGTCACCCGCATTCTGGTGCGCAATAACCTCGGCGGCGGCAACGGCCACAGCAGGGTTAATCTTTGCGTAGCTTTGCAACTCTTCGAAAGCGATTTTATCCGCCAGGTCCAGCAACTGAGCCCTCGCCATGGATAAAACCGCCTTGTCCCGCCGGTACAGAATACCGACAGGTGTTTTCTCGACCAATGTTCGGGCAATCGCCTGCACCACACATTGTCCGGTTACTATGAAATGGACCAGAATTGTTGAGGCTAAGGCCAGCCCTACCTCGTCAGCCAGACCGGACGCTTCAAGTAACAACGCCAGCTTCACCAACAGGTAGCCAGTGCCGCCCCATATTGAGAGGGTGCTGAATAGCGCTATTTTTCGGTGCCTTGATGAGGATAGGCCCCGACATTGGAGCTTGTTCAAATCTATGCCGGAAATCGCTGAAACCATGGGTTAGCCCTCACGAATGATCACAAAACTACCCTCTCACACTCTCGTGATCCGGCAACTCACCCCATTGTCTCCAGACGATATCTTGTTCCTGGCGTATGTTTCTAAGACACTTGGAGCGACGGTCGCACTCATGTGATCCTCAAAAACAGCGCGAATCGCGAAGCAATCAAAGCATGCCGGAAACTCACAATGTCCAGTGATCAATCGAACGTCCTCAGCATCGACAGACCTCGTTGCTCCCGCTGTGGGGCATTTCGCAGTCTTGAACAGCTGAACGGCTATGACCCACTTGCACCTGCAGGTCAGAAATACCGCAACGCTTACTGCATCCGCTTAGCCGATTGCGAGAGCCCTCAAGCCAAAGCGCTCATAGACTCCCTGGCGAGAAGCATTGAGTAAACGCCACTATCTCAGTTGGGTCACTTCAAACAACCATAATTAGTTTGTTTCTTTTATTTCTTTTGTTTCTTTGTTATTGTTAGGCACATCCACAACACGGAAGGATTAGCCATGCGGCACCCGGAAATATCCAATGAAGCAATCATTGCTGCCGGCAAAAAATTGCAGGAAGCGGGCCGTCGGATTACTGGCTTTGGTCTCAGAAAAATGACCGGGGGTGGATCGCCAGACCGCCTTCTTCGGGTATGGGAGGAGCATTGTGAAGCTGAGCGCAACCAAGGGCGTCCAAGCGCCAGAACTCAGGGAATACCCAAAGATATCGAGCACTCGCTGAAGGACTTGGCCTCCCCTTTGATGGACTGTGTGCGCCAGTTAGCGCTTGAGCTTTACGAAAAATCAGAAACGCATATCCAGCAGCAAACAGCGTCGGATATGGAGATGAGCCGAAAGGAACAGGAAAAAGCGAGGGCCGAGTTGCTGGATGCCCAATCCATGCTGCAGGAGCTCGAAGAAGATCTCGGTTATGCTCGCGCTGAGCGCATTAAATTATCGTCCGAGCTGAAATCCGCTCGAAAAGATATAGAAATTCTACAGCGCCAGGTCTCAGAACTTGAGCGCTCACTGGCGGTGGCTCAGGAAAAATACCACCATGAAGGCGCGCTAAAAGACGCTGCGCTTGAGGCCTTGAAAGAAGAGAAAAGGGAGAATGAGGAGCTCGCCAAGACGATAAGCTTACTCAGAGCGCAAATGGATGAGCTTTCGCAGCATCATGCCAAACAAATCGACCAACTGCTTGAGAAAATGAAACCCATTGGCCCGATGACCAAAAAGTAAGCCAGGGCCCAAGGGGTCTGGCTTCCCCCCTGGACCTTGGCAATGGTTGTTTAAGCTGTCTTTCGTGGACGATCTTTCAGCACCTGAGAGATGAGGTCAAACCCTCGAGGATCTCTCACCAGCTGATCTGCCCAATCGACACCTTTAATGTCCGATTCAAGAATCGGCGTTGGTGGCAGAAGTTGAATCACAGCTACCCCCTTCTCAGTCAGACGCTGAGTCAGGGTGTTGGCAGCGATTTCTCCGGCCTGGTTTCTATCTTTATCCACCATCACAAGTACTGTGTTGACGCCTTCTGGCGGCTCAAACGACCGCAGCATGGTGGTCGATAGCGTTGGCCAAACCGTCAGGCCTGTCATCTGCGACACCGCGAGAGCCGTTTCCAGCCCTTCCGCGATCCCAATGACGCCTTTTGGTTGCTGAAAGAGGCGGATCTGCCGTCCCTTACTGTGTTTATTCACAGAGGGGGTCAGTTTTCTGGCTTTATTCTTACGTCCCAGAAAATCCACTTTCAGGCCACTCTTGGTGATGAATGTCCGATGAATGGATACCGGCTCTCCCGCATTGTTGCGAACCAGGGCCAGTATCGCGCCATAGGTCCCCAAAACTCCGCCATCTGCGCCCACGTAATTCAGGGCGCAATGGAATCTCAGGTCACAGGCTGTCATCGCGGCTTTCTTCACTCTTCTGCGCTCAAAGTAGGCCCTTGCGGGATATGCACGCAGATCGTTTAAGGATACCGATTCCCGCCAAACCTGATTCAACCATAGCCTGAGCGTGGTCTCGTCAATGGGTTTTGGCTGGGGCACACGTATCGGGCCGGCTACGACAGATCGATTGCCAAGAAAGGCTTCGAGTTCGTCATAGGCCCTGGTAAAGGACCACTCATTGACCCACATCAGCATATCGATGCCTTCGGGAATGACGCGCCAGTTCTGTTTTACGCCACCTCCAGTAATGTTGGCGTCGCGGAAAAGCCGAAATCCATCCACACCACCCTCTACGGGGCAAGGCACATTGGTGCCCACTTTACTGATGGCCTGTTCCAGAGCCGGAGCAAGCGCCAGAAAGGCACTGAGCCAGCGGCCCTCCATTCGGCGTTTCAGGCTGGTTGAGTCTCTTTTATTCATGTTTTCTCCTCAATAACAGTGACTATCAATGGATTGCCACTGCAGAGCAGTGGACAGAAGGGGCGAAAGCCCCCTCAGAGACATCAGTGAATCGTCAGGACGACTCGCTTATAGGGCACCCAGGTGTCACCGAACTGCTGGTAAAACAGTTCGGTGACACGCTCGGGCTCATAGATGGTGATGAGGCGGATCGGCTTGCCCTGACGGGTTGTCAGGCTTTGCTCGATTTTTTCGGATGAGGGCATGGTGAGTTCCTTTCAAAAGAACGGGACACACCAGCCCATGAGGGACAGTGTGTCCCTTGTGGGGGTTGAGTCAGCTCATGAATTTGCGACGGTAGTACCGAAGCCAATCGAGCATTTTGTCGGGGTCGACTTCCCATTCACGACAGCACTGCGCAAACGAAAAGGGCATTTCCCGGTTTTCAGACAGTATCCAATCCCAGGCTTCGTCAGACGGCTTCCTTCGCAGGCCACCACGTGATTCGCCAAAGGCACTTCGGACGGTTTCGATCAGGAGTTTTTCCCTGATGACAGGGATCTCCTGGTCCTGGAACGCCAGCGGTTCGCCCAAAGGCGCACTGAGCTCCGGTTTTCTGGTGTAGTTCTCCATGTGTCCTCCTTGCGGAGAAACACGCCAACCCCTTGCGGGTAACGTGTTCCCGCTGGGTTGGTGGAAAGAAGTGAAATCACATATCGAGTTCGAGCACGTTGCTCGCGATGCTGAAAAGCGCCGATTGGAGCTGACTCACATCGCTGATGACGCACCAGTTCTCGAAGAAGCGTTTCACCGCTGGTGACCCTATGCCGATGGCGTAGGTGTCGATATGGCCTTTGATCAGGCCGTTGAGGTAGTTCACTGCCTGGGGATTGTTGGGATCCCCATCGGTTATGACGATCATCACCTGACGAGCTTTATGGCTCGCAGTAAGTTCACGGGCTGCGTAAAGCATGGCTTCCGCCAGAGGAGTTCCTCCACCGGAGTCCACGCAAAACCTCCCCAGATTCGGGCGAACGGGTTGTCCGCGTCGGATCATGGGGCTGACAGAACCACCGTTCCCGGGAAACATCGAAACTGCGATGTCACACTTGGGAATCGTTGATATCGCCAGCGCCAGTGAGACCGTTGCCTGGTTAGCAATTTCTTGCTGATGCTGCATGGAACCACTGCAATCAAGCAGAACATGCACCGAGGTCTCCGGTCGCGATGTCTCATCGCGCTGGATAAACACGCGAGCATCACCTGAAGCCAGACGGCTCAGTCGACGACCGTCTACCCGCCTGCCCCTGATATGAAGCCTCTGAGACTGACGGGTTTGGGCTTGAAGCAGGCCAATCAGGCGACTGCGGATCGCTGACGACGTCAGAATGCCCGCCTGCAATTGCCCGTTGTCACCCCGGTCGTTGCCACCAAGTTCCCCCACAGCTGAATCAATCTGGAAATGCTGTCCAGACTGGTCTTTGCGGGCTTGAGACGACAAAGCATCACGCAGTTGGTTGGCGGTATCTTCCGGCAAATCGGTTTCTTGCAAGATCCGATCGTGGGTCGATGCGCCATTCGATGATTGATCCATCGTGCCGTCCGTTGAGTTATCCCCAGGATCGGAGCTAACGGAAGGATTCGCCGGGTCCGTGCAGGACGACGGGGCGGTGGCTGGATCCTCCGGAGAATCGGACTCCCCTGCCCCCTGGTTTTCTGAGGTTGATTCATTGGCATCAGCGTCCTGGCTTCCGCTTCCACCAGACGACTCGCCCTGGGAGGGCTTGTCCTGCTGCGGAGCTTCACCGGAATCGGTTTGCTGCTGTTGTTTCTCATCCTCAGCGTCTTTCAGCGCCTTGAGTATTGCTCGGGCAACTTTAAGACAATCGTCACTGCACTGCAGGTTGGTCATGTATTTCCCAAGCAATCCATCCAAACGGACGAAAAAGCCAGCGGGAAAGGTTTGCTCTACTACCTGTCGACTGGCAGTGATGAGCGGTTGGTAGACCTCGCGGGACAGATACTCTCCATACAAGCGGTGGTAGAGGTAACGAAACAGCTGTGATGCTTCGTTTTCTTCACTGCTTGGTACGGGGGTCCATCCCTGTGCATGGATATATTCCTCCATTGCCGTCAGGGTGAATCGGGTACCGGGAAAAGCGTCCTGAATCAGGCCTTCTATCCGGATGTCCTCAATCAGGTTGGTCAGGTTGCGTTCGATCGCCGACCGGCACCTGCTCAATGTGGTGAAGTCGGAATCACGAATGTGAGCCGATTCATGAGCCAGATATCCGAACAGAACATCTTTTAGCTCAGACAGCGAATCGAGCATCGGTAGAACAATCGTCTGGCCGTTGGTGCACGCATCGCTGCCCGAAAGCACAACGCGAACCCCAAACTGCTCCCCATAGGCTGCAGCTACGATCGGCAATGCCCGTTCCAGGGCAGTTTTCTGATGTCTCATATAACCCCCTAGAAGTAGGCGCCCGTCGAAACGACAGACGGTTTTGGTGTGGTTGATGCAAGTGAAGCGCCGCTTTCGCTCACATCCGTTCTCAGTCCTTCAATGAGCCTGGTCACCGAGAACTGGCCGTTTACGATGCATTCCAACTTTTTATCGTCGGAACACATGGTCAGAAAGGTCAGCACACGTCCGAAACACGGGTGATCCTGATCGATCCGAACCGCAGGGATGGATTCCCGAAGTGCTCGGAACTCACTCAGGACCCTGAGAATCCGGCCGTTGCCAAAGCTCAGGGTGTCCAGTTTGCTGACCAGCGGGTCCAGCTGCTTCGAGAGGTTCTGACCGCTGATGGCGCGTTTCCGCTCCAACAGACGATCGGACATTTCCCGGCAGCTCAGGCCTATTTCGTGCAGGATCTGGTCAGCAATTTCGACCTCATCCGGCTCAAAACCCTTAAGGGGCTGGAGTTTGTAGAGCTTGAACTCGAACTTGAATGCGTTCGCTACCGTTTCCCGGTCTGGTACCTGGTCCCGGATAATGTGAGCGTATTCGTCGTTCTCCGTGATCCAGTCCTCTTTGTTCCTGTCAAAATCGTTGAGAAATTGCTGCAACGCTGACTCAAAGGACTGCTTTACGGTTTCCAGTCTGGCAACCACGTCATCGATGGCATCGTCGCGAACGGCGAAACCACCCATAAAGCGGGTTCCCTGTGCCAGACACGCTCTTTCAGCCGCTTTTCGCTTATTCAGCAGCGGATCGAGAGCCCTGGGCGGAAATATTTTCTTCCGGCCCAGGTCCAGCAATTTCTGTGGCGGTAGTTTGCCGTTGACGCCTAAAAGAATATCGCTGTCCCGTGAGGCTTTTTTCTCGCCGGACCAGCAACGCATTTTCAAATAGACAAGGGTGGTTCCATGGATAAATTCCATGTCGGATCTCCTGAGTTGAGAAGGTGGTGACCGCCGGGATTCCGGCGGGTATGAGGTTTGGCTCAATGAGCCTGGAGGTTCAGTGTCGATCTCAGAAAAATGCGGCTTTGGTGCCTGAACAGATGGCGTTCAGATCAACCGGGGCATCACATGCGCCCAGTGCAACACCGTATTTTTTGAAATCCGATTCGGTGCAGCGCTGACGCAGCGCCGCGAATTCTGATCCTTTGGCGATAAGCTCGATGAGCTCATCAAAGTCCGAGGTCAGAAGTTGGTTGTTGTCGTCTGCAATCTGAACCGGGCCACGCAAGGTGTCCGAGGTATCGGATTTCCGGAAGTGGCGCCGAAATGCAAACAGGAGAAGCAATGCAAGGGGCCCTTCGCTGATTTCAGCGCCGCCACTGTACTTGCCATGGTAAATCGACTGAAAAACCGGCAACTGCTCCAGTTCTTCCGCCATATCGCAGAATTGCTCTGCAAAACGATCGCTTGTGGCGTCCAGCCAGTCACGCATTTGATGGTCAGAGACCTTCGAACTGACGTGATACCACAAGGATGAGGGAAGCGAGTTCTGCTCTTCGGAAAGAGCGATCACGCGGCAGGTTTCAGGGTCCACGGTCAGGCCTTCTGCCCGGGTGTAACCTTTGCCTAACTTATCGTTCAGCCGTTTCCGCCAATTGCTGTCACTCGTTGGCGAATAGCGGAGACTGGAACCACGGCGGCCATACCAGATGTCATGACCCCCATCCGAATTAGGCTTACTGTCGATGGCCCAGATCTTGTCTGAGGTTGAGTCCCGGTAGTGCAGGACGGTAATCGATCCGCTCATTGGGTATCTCCCTGTGTCCAGTTCGAACCAAAAACGTCCTTCGCGATCTGCTCGATGGCAATTCGCTGCTCAGGTTCGGCTTTTGCGGTCAGAGACTGCTTAAGCGCGTAGGCCAGAGCGTTTGGTGCATTACGAAAACTCAGAGACAGCTTTGCCCACCGGCACAACGTACGAGTGGACATGGTGACGGTCAGCGGTGTCGCTGATTCCTCACCGCCGATGAACAGCCTGCGGATCTGATTCGCAACGCGAACCATGTTCCGGCGGATTTCTTCGGGCAGCTCCGGTGTTTTCTGTTCGAGGATCATCAGTTCGACATCCTCGGTTGGATAGTCCACTTCAACCATCCTGAAACGATCCAGAAAGGCAATATCAAGCTGGTTAACGCCTTGATACAGCCCGGTGCTGTCGCCAGAACCGAGGCTGTTGCCGTTTACGATGAACCGAAAGTTTTCATGGGCGTGAATGATCTCTCCCCCGTTTGTCGCAATGACCAGCGGGTGTCCTTCAAGGACATCGTGGAGAGCCGCTAGCTGACCAGGATCAGCTCGGTCAATCTCGTTCAAAATAAAGAGATGGCCGTCACGCATGGCGATGGAAAGGGGTCCGTAGACGAACTCCATAGATCCATTGACCAGTTTCCAAGTGCCCACCAGGTCATCGAATTCCATGCGCGAGTGCGCAGTAAAACTCTGCACCGGCCAGTTAAGGCGTGAGGCGACTTGGTACGGCAAGGTGGTTTTCCCGGCACCGTAATGACCAGAAAAGTACAATCCGTCACCATCGGGATCATCCAGAAAACTCAGGATGTCCCTCAGTGTCTCCCGGCGAAATACATAACCGTCATTTCGTTTTGGGATAAACGGGTTGCTGATATCAGAGAATCCAGCGGTCATCACTTCGACCGGGACGTCCAGGTTAAAGGTGTTGCGAATAGCCATAGCTTGGTCGCGTACAGTCATAAAAGGGCTCCTTGAGTGAGGTTTCTCACCGAACCAGAGCGCATCAACCACCCAGTAGGTGATGATGGCCTACTGGCTGGTAAAGATTTGAAGAGTGTGGATATACAGCCGTAGCCGTCGTGTCCGTTTCAATATCCGGGATAGACACTTATTTTGTCGTGCAAGCACGAACAAAATGCTTTCGGAGTTGCCTGGAGCCAGGTAACCGCCTTCCCTATGGCCCTATCCAAGAAGAACATAGGGGAGACAGATACAAAGCGGAAAATGAGCTGTTCCGAGGGGTAAACCTCGGAACAGTCATGCAGTGGATTAGAAGTAAGCGGCCTTCACTGACGTCACCAGCTCATCAACCGCGGGGTTGACCAAATCATCTTCTGACTTGGTGAAGCGGACTTCTTCCCGAGTTGGTTTGCGATAGGGTTCCAGTTCGCTACTCACATCTTTACCTGGGAAGGTATCCCGCAGATAAGCGAGGTAGTCGATGCTGCCGGCCTTCTCAAACCGCGTAACTTTGACACCTCCGATATCCGCACGTTGAAACGCCCCCATCAGATCCGTCATCGCCCGCTGGACGCCCTTCTGGTCTTTTTCCAAGGCCTTCAGTTCGTCCTTCAGTTTCCTGATGCGATGCTGCTGGCTGCGCCAGGCATCGGCATAGGCTTCCCACTTGAACTTTTCCGTTCCGCTTGCCGGTATATACCAGTCACGATCGGGGTCCAGTTCAGGAGGGGTTTTGGTCTGGACTTGCTCCCAGAACTGCTTGGCCGCTTCCAGAATCTGGTTCTCGCGTTCAGGCGTCAGTCGAATCTCGAAATCCTGATCCGAACCGTCTTCACGGTAGAAAATCAGCCGTCCGACACGGGTGCCAGCAACAGTTAACTGTGCCTGCACCTGGGCTTCGTAAAGCTTGAATGTCGGTGACGCAACGCCGTTGGCTTCAAGATCCTCCCAGACTGCTTTGGAGGGCGCTTTGAACTCATAAGGCTGATTGTGTGAATCGATGCCATCGAATGACGCACGAAGTACATCCCATCGCGCACATTCGCCGCACACCGGCAGCAGAATTTCACCGTAACGGTTTTCTGCGACCTTGCGTGCTTCATCCTCAAGAGCAATGCCCCGCTGGATGTTGGGATTACCTGAGAGATCTGGCGGGTTAATGCGACCTGTTTTCTCAGCCCAGAGCTGCCAAACGGTCTTGTATGGACTGAGTCCCAGAATGACGGGAATGTCGGTGGCGGTAACCCCCAGACTTCTCCAGTTCAACCATTCGTCTGAACGCTGGTTCAGGTCTACTACAGTCATTTTCGGCATTACGAGATCTCCTGATCGGGGTAATGCCGCCCAAAGGGGTGCATTACCCCATTGGGAAGGTTGAGTGATTAAGCGGTCATTGCGATCGCTTGGTCTGTGATGTACTGCTCGCACATTTCGGCGAACAACTTCGCGTAGTTTTCACACGGAAAATCAGCAACCGGGAACTCCGGATACTGAAACTGAACGTCAGGCCTGAATTGACCAATGACGGAATACCAGGCTGGTTTCCCGTCGGATTGCTCAGCTTCCTTGTGAGACTCAAAAACCGCTTTGACCCTGAATGAGTTGAAGTCACGAATCTGTTCCAGTCGCTCGAAGTAAAACATCACGGGTTTGCGTTGAGTGTTCATCGGTTAAGTCCTCTTGAGGGTTAAGAGGGGGGATGAACACTCCGAAGGAGGCTCATGACCCCCTTGGGTGGTTTATAGGTGGTTAGGAATTGACTGCTTGATCGCTGATGTCCGAGTTGCACTCGGTTCTGGCTTTTTCAAGCTCGTCGAACGCCCAGGCCAGCTCTGCTGGCTGTTTGATTCGACTTTCCATAACTTCTTTGCACGCTTCGAAGGCATTTTGTTGCACTGCCCGGTCCACCAGTTGTTTCACGGTGTTTTGAACAGCGATGGATACCTCGTCACGTGGCGGTGGTGCAGGAAGAGCAGCCGGTGAGACGACATTGTTTGCCAGCACAGCGAGGCCTTCTCCATTTTCCTCATTGAGAATCTGAAGGGCCCGGGCCATACGGGGCGTCGACATCGGCCACCATTTGCTCGCTCGTTTAACAATGCTCTTGAGCATCATTTGTTCAGCCCAATCAACCCATGGTCCAAAGCCTTTTTTGAAGGCTTCGCTGACATCCCGAATTTTATCCATGTCCGCCTTGGACATAGCTTCAACGAGAACGCCACCGGAAGGCAGCTCCGCAAGGCAGTAACCCCCGCGAATAGCGCCTCGGTCCGTCGAAAACGGATCGCATTTGTGATCGGGTTTATCGGCGGGGCCTTTGTAGGTGAACTCATCATTCTCATAGACGAGTTCGGCCTTGGCCCACCGGATAGCACCAGTTTCAACGCCGATTGCGATCAGGCCGCGATAAGAGATATCGAGCATGACCTTGGCGTCTTCGTTTCGGCGCAATCTGCGTGGAACGAGATAGGCCAGCCCCTGGTTTGGGTTGAGGGTTAAGCCCACAGCCGCGACGTTGTACATCGCGAGCCTGAGGCTAGACGGGTTATTCTTTGCGACATCGAGCAGGTATGAATTGTTCATTAACTGCTGAGTGGCAAAGATCTGCTCTTGTTTGAAGTCCAGGCCGGAGCCGGAAAACTTCTCTTTTGAGGATTCAATGGCCTGATGCCACTGAGCGGGTTTCACGACTTGCGGTGTGTGAGTCATAAAATGATCCCTTGCGAGTTGAGTGTTCAGGGGGATAATCCCTGAAGAGGTGAGAGTTGATGCAGACCAACCATTACATCGTCGATGACGCAGGCAATTTTCGGTTCACATCGGTTGGGCTTGAGGAACAGGGGCCTTTGCTGGCAAAAGCGGGCATTGATCCGAAGTCCATCAAGTCCTATGAGGAGTACCTTCAGAGCAGAAAGGCCGCGGGGCCTTACTTTCTGGAGTACCTCAGAGAGCAAACTGACCGAATGCTGGAAGGTCAGCCGAACACCACAGAGTGGCAGGCCGTGCGATCCATTGCGTTTGGTTCAGATGAAGAGCAGAAAGCTCTGATTGAAAAGATGAAGCGCAAACAATCGTTCAGGATTGTTTAGCCTCGGCACGGGCATTGATCTCTTCGATGATTCTGGCGCGAAGCCACTTCAGCGATTTGATCTGCTCCCGGTTGGTGAGTAGCACAAGCATTTCTTGCGAATTTGCCAGGTGCCGTTTGAGCTGCTCATCACTCGCTGTCTCCAGCCAGTAATGGACCTCTTTTCTTGAAAACCCCATGGCTGTTCCTTTGAAAAGGATGGGGCTCTCCGGTCAGGGGAAAGTCCCCATCCGGGTTTATTGGTCTACTTCACTACAGCGGAATGTCGTCCCAATCGTAGTTGTCGATGGGCGGGCTCTCCTGTGAAGTCTGACCTGAAGGTACGGCAAGACCGGACTGGGCGCCCTGAGCATCTCGTTTGAAATACTTCGGGAGCTTTTTCGGGAAGTCGTTCACCATAATTTCCGTGGTAAACCGATCTTCTCCGTTCTGACTTCGCCATTGACGGGTTTTCAATTCGCCTTCAATGAACAGAAGATCCCCAGGTTCGATATTCATCGCGATGTGTTCAGCGGCTTTACCGAATGAAACACAGCGATGCCATTCGGTTGTTTCTTTCCATTGCTGCGATTCCTTGTCCTTGATGGACTTGGATGTAGCGACAGAATAAGAGACAACCTGGGTGCCGGTTGGCGTAGAGCGAACATCTTTCTGGCCAAGTCGGCCGATGAGCTGGACTCTCTGATACATAATCATTTCCTCTTGGGTGGAGTGTATTCAATCTCAACAGGCACACGGCTGTTGGACTGAATGAGTTGCTGCCTACGCATGTGCTCAAGTTCGAGAGGCGTAGCAATAATTGGCCGGATAGCCATGTTTTCAGGTTTCTTGACGCGGCTAAATGCATACCGAATCAGAAGGACAAGCCCTTTAACACAGTGCTGAAGGGCCCATTTCAGGGTTTGCCCCGTAACCACGAGCAGGCGATCGCTAAGAGCGGTGCCCCATCTCATGGCATTGAAGACAACCAGGCTGCCGAAGCAGAACCAGAAAAGCGCAAACAAACCGATCAACAGTTCCATCACGCACTCCGTTTAGTCGAAAAGACATAGCCGAACTCGGTGTCATACACCCAGGTCAGGTCATTTCTGGTCGAAGCGTTGAAGTGAGGAAGAACCAACACTTCACCAGCTTGCGAGGTGGCCACGATATAGCGCCCATGGGTGCTTTTCTCGATGGCCAGTTTGATTAAGTGCCCGATTTTGTTGGTGTGGGTAGAGTGATGCTTGGGGGCATCGATTTCATGAAGATTCATGAAGCGTTCCTTTTTTGAGTGTGAAACCAGATTGCCGCAGCAATCGCATCCATTTCATGGCTTAGTTGGGGATGCTTATCAGGCGCCGGCGTTCTATGAACGGTCAGCAGCAAGATTCTTGGAAAGCTTCACTGAGGACACACTCAAGTCTGTATCCGTTGACAGGGACACAGGCCGCAGTGGCCTCGGAACACTAGGGCGTGAGAATTGGCGTACCAGGTGAGATAAAGACAGACACGCAAAGACACCGGGCTGAGGTTAAGCAGCTCGAGTCAGTTGCGCGTACTGTCTGGGGGAGTTCGCGAGAAGCGAGGAGAATAGAGTCGGAAGACTCAGGACTGATGTGCGGTATGGCCGTGCTCTTTATCGGCTTCGGCCAGTAGTTTGCGATGATTGAGAGTATCAATTCTCGCAGCCACTGCGATTCCGGCGACGATGAGCGCTGTTAAAACACCTACAAAGACTATCACTTGAGCCTCCATAGCTTATGAACCTCCTGTCAGTTTGGTTGATTCTTGATCATCCTGCAACTCCTTTGGGGAATTGGGGGGATGATCCAGACGGGTTCGTAAGAGTTCAACAACGGTTGTGTGATAAGCGACCTTACCAGCAACAATGACCCGTATGGCGAGAATGATGATCGCAAAGATCATATAGATCGCCAGCTTCAGGATGTCAGAGTTTATCATGACTTCCCAAAGAGACAGGCTGATGGGTAACACAGTAAAACTGGTTACCGCCATTGAAACAGCTCTCCAGCGGGCAGCGTTGGTTTTTGAGCTGATGTACAGCTTTTGATTTGATGTGAACATGGTTTTCTCCGGTTTAGCGTTAAGCCAGATTGCCGCAGCAATCGCATCCGTTTCGTGGCTAGATTGGGGATGCTTATCAGGTGCCGAGTTCGGAGAACTGCAGCAGCAAGATTCCGGAGATCGCCGTTTACACGGTCAGCCCTGCCCTCTCAAAGAAAAAAGCACGGCATGACCGGAGTTCTGGCTTATAGCGAGAAAATCCAGCAGCAAGGGTTGCACTGAAGAACTGAACTACAGGGTTGAACAACGCAGATGCGAGGATACGGGAGGTTTGAGTCTGGCTATGAACCTGATGCCAGGGTCGACTCGGTGAGGCATCAAAGAGAAAGTTACAACACCGGTCTGCGCCTGACAAGCAGTTATTCGAGCAAAATGCTCAGGATTGTTACCGGTGGTGGATTGCGTGAGTTGTGACGGGCCGTAATACAGATCTCACGGTTTATAGGGCCTTCTGCTGGGAATCTGCAACAGCGCAATGAGTATGGACGCACAATGGGCAAGATTTTGAGGGGACCTCACCAGACGCCGCCCGTTACCGAATGTGATAATCGTCGATTAAGGTTGCTTAGACTCATCGCGGATATAAGCTAATCCAATACACACAACCAACAACCAGAGCTTTTTATGAGCCGCGAAAAATTCGAGATCTACAGAACACGACGAAGCCTGATTGCCCAGAGCGGCCGACTAGCCTTGGGCAGTGAGCCAGGTCTGAAGAAAGTGATTCGAAAGATGTCAGATGATGACCTGGCGCGGCATCTCATCGCTTCCAGCCCTGAAGCTGCGTATGGCCTCGACGGTTTGGTCATAGCCGAGGAGCTTTTTTGGGAGTCGGAAGGCAAACACATTATTTTCCCCCAGTCGGCTGGTTTTATCGAACGTCTCCTCAATGCAAAATTCGATCTGAGTGTGGTTGGCGGCTTCCAGCTGCCCTTCCCTGCGTTCATGCTGCCGATGCCACTGGGCTTTACCCATGGTGGCACCCACATTCGGGGCGTTCTAGTGACCAGCTACCGCCTGAACGAGACGCGAGAGATCATGCTGCGATATGCAGATTATCTGCAGCAGCCGTTCAATCCGGTGCTGTCGCGGGGCTTGGGTATTGACGAACAATCCTGCAAGCGCCACTTTAAGGTGCCCGAAGAAGCTCAGAATCCGGTCTCTGAGGAGTTAAAAGCGGATGAACCTTTGCTGTGCATCTCATTGTTGGATGGCAACCGGGATCCCGTGATGTCTTCGACCATCAGGGGATCAGAAGGATTTAGTCGAATCGGCGATCTTCTTTCAGCCTCAACTCCGGAGGAGTTTTCACAACGGCTTGGTCCTATGAAACAGGCCAATTACCGGGTTCGCGGACTCTCCCGAGAGGACGAAGCGGCTGAATTCTACGCATTCAAGATTGTTTGTGCGCTGTCTGTATACAACATGACGACCAACGGTGATCTGCTGAAACCCGGTTTTCCGGGCGAGCGGGCACCCCATATCGAGGGTCGGCTGGATCGCAAAGGCAGTCAGAGCTTCACGCTCGGCTACAGTGAATCAATGAGTGAGCACCACTCGGCACCGGGTATGCACTACCGGCAATGGCATTTCCGGCAGCTCAAAGATAAGCGTTACTATCAGGGGGAGTACGAAAGCAAACCCGTCGGTTCGCGTTGGGTGTTTGTTCGCGATACGGTAGTCGCGGCCCGTGGCGCCGACGCCTATACCCTAGAAGAGTAGCCAGGAAACACATAGGTAGAGATTTACGAGATGTGCTGATGCGTTTAGTATCGGCAGCTAAATGCAGTCCACCGAATCCACGTTAGACAAAAGGGCGCGCCCCGTGCAAAACAAAGAACTGATTCAGCAAATTTTGAGAATCGCCAACAGTGCTCGTGAAAGCGGTCAAGACGTGCAAATCGAGTCAATGCTGCCCACGGTATCGATCATGCGCGGCGACGGTGATGAGTTCTTTTTCCAGGAGCACCAGGCGGACGACATTCTGGAGAAGGCGCAGAAAATCATCGTTGATCTTGGTGAGGAAGCAGAGATGGAGCTTTCGGTTGAGGATGTCTTGCTGTACCAGGCTCAGAATTGGTAACAGCGCGGCAGTGGATGAAGGTCGCCGTTGGCTTACAGTTTCTTTGCTATATCAGCCAATCATAGCGCCTTAGTGGCTGATCTGGGGCCTCATCTGATATCCGTGTTCTACATATTGTGAGTGCTCGATTCGCTTCAAAGAGCCAAACACGGTATAGCCGCCAGCAGTCCACGTACCCATGAAACCGATCTGCGGGATCCGTATACAGTGGCACTTGAGTCGTCTGATAATTTCTTTGCTCGTACTCGCGACTCCCTATGGCGTGATTCCGCTCCCACGAGGACAGCATAGTCGTCACCGGCCCAATCTCGATTTCCGGCAGCGCTTCAGCTACAGTCTGGGAAATGCCATCATCAGCTTCGAAGTGATCCCGCATGATGTAGTAAAGACTCTTTAGCTGCTTTACTAATCCCACAATTGAGTCCACCGTAGCTGGGATTTCGACCCCTCGTGAAACCGCTCGATGCAGCATCTCGAAGCACGACTCCATCTCTGGTGAAAACCGAGCGACCGGCTCGTCTGGAAGAATAAATACCGGTCCCGTAGCTTTTCTGCTCATGATCTATCCTTACATCGATTTCTCATTTCTAACCACTACAAGACCTTCACCGATCACCCTCGGGTGTTAGTGGATGGAAAACTGAGCTCCACAACTGGATTCCATGGATTTGCCTGTGGGGCGAAGTGTTTTATGCAGTCAGTATATCTCGCAGCCTGCCGAATACCTCGAGACTATCTCTGAAATGGAAGCCATGTGTGTTCGAAGCGAAGTATTCGAACACAGTACTCCATGGTAGTTTTACCCACACCCATGGCATCGCAGGCAGCTTTCACCGTGTATCTCTGCTCGACCACCAGCTGGGCTGGCCTCCAAATGGACTTCAGGACTGAAGGACCTCTTTTTTTCGTCTTCGTCTTCACCTGATTCATTATGTGAGTGATCATACACTCAACATCAGGTGGCCAGATTCACTATGCCACTACAGTATGACTTAGATCGAATCCAAGTCATGTTGGCTCTATGTCGTAATTGAGATCGCTGATTTTTCGTGACAAATTTGTGCCCAGTTAGAACTCGGTTTCAGAGACGGATTCCGAAAGCAATAAACTTAATTATTGTCGATCAGGCGCCGGATTTCTTGAACAGAAAATGGAGGCGAGCGCCGGTGGGCGATCGCGTGACAATTGGGGCACAGTGGAACGAGGTCTTTTGCCGGGTTGATGACATACGCTGCACCGAGCTCAGAAACAGGCGTAGTGTGGTGAATTTCAATAAAGCCCTCAGCAACACCTCCGTAGACGCGACTCAGTTCGACTCCACATGCAAGACATGACGTTCCATGAATCGCAATCGCTGCTGCGCGATTACGTCGATCGCGCTCAAACCGATTCGCCTGCACTGTCGTCATTACGCCCTCCGGGTAGCCCTCCATTTGGTCATCTAAAGACTGGGCTTCCTCTTCAAGTGGCAAAATCGCCGTGATTGCTGCGGCAAAACGTCCTGTCCATCGACAGACAATGTCCGCATCCGGCTCTCCGTCATCCGTGCCAAGCTCTAACAGTCCTTTACTCAAATGGAGAACAAATCGATTCCAATTCTGCTCCCACGGCTCGTCACTTTGAAAATGGTATGGACTACCGTTAACACGAAAATCTATTTCTGCCCCTCTCTCAGCACAATCGGCAAGGATGGCACAGAATGCAGCGCGCCCAGTTTCATCAGCACACGCCATGTTACCAAGTAACTCGCCAGCAAACTTACCCGGCTGGAAGTCAATACGTATACGTCTCCAGTCAAGCGCTACACGAATGGCGAATGCATGGTCCCTCGAAACATGGCTAGGCCGAAGCTCAAACCAGCGCTGCCTTTCACTATCAATACCAGTAGTAGCCTCAAAAGCCAGGCCCGTTTCCATAGAAACGGAATTCTCAAGATGCTTTAGTTCAAGCAGCATCATCATCCCCACCGGTATCGGGCTCCGGCAGCCCCTCGACCAACTTACGCAGAATACGTGTGACCTCATAGCGCATGTCTTTGAAGGCCTCTGCAGTCTTATCTGTCGTAGCAGTAAGTTCTGCAGAGCAGAGTGCCCAGATCAACGAGTCCATGCCCTGAACAGTCACGCTGCTGCTCAGATTCGGGACGTACACCTTGTGATAATAGGGGTGTTGGGTATTTATGCGGACTGCCTTGTGCTGCTCAATCATCGCTGGCTCGAAAAGCAGGCCGTCCGCCACGTCATCAGCAGGCTGAACAAAGACCTCCCCTGGTTTGGTCGCAGAACTGATCTTAAGAGTCGTCTGGAAGGTGCCGCGCTCATTCGTTACCGTTACCTCACCAGTATCAGGATTATTCACGTTGACTTGGGCACCACCAAGCTCGGCTTCCTTGTTCCGAATCGAGTTATTGGATGCATCGTGAGCATCCTTTGCCCTTTTAGAGACCTCTTTCTTCTTTCCCTGACGGTAACGACGATCAGCTTCTCGACGAGGGGCCGTTAAAAACTGGTCTTTTAGCCAGCTCCAAAGATCCTCATTGAGTATGATCTGGGACTTCTTGATATCAAGGTGGAATGCATCGTCGAGCTTGTGATCGAAGGAGAATTCAACACGGAGTAATGTGCTGTGAGGCTCCTTCTGGAACATTCCAAGCCAGTCCGCAGCATGAATCAAACGCTCTTCACGATATATGTACAAGCCTTGTCTGCCTGAGGAGAGCTTAGCAGCCTTGGCCTGCTCGTCGTCAGGAAACTCCTCTCGACGCGGTAGAATGTAGGCTCGGACCTGGAACCCAGCTCCTGAACCCTCCACGCTTGGAGAATCCTCAGCCACCAGCTCAGACAAACCTTTCTGGAACGGGTCCCATGCTGCTACCGGTTCGCCATTGAGCTTAATTTCAACGTCTTGCGCACGCTTGTCAGATCTGTCCAGGAAGCGCTGATAAGTCATTGCGATATGCTCCCTGAGCTCACCACAGCGCTTTTCAAGAGCCTTCCGAGCTGGCGCTCCAGTGGGGTCTTGATAATTCTTTAGCAGCCGATCAACCTTGTCCCAGAGCACGACTGTCCCCGAGCCTGCAGGCGCAACCTCGTTCAGCTTCTCCAAGCCCTCATCATCTGCTTCGTCGGACATCTGTAGAAGCCACTCATGGTTATCTATGACATGGTCGAGGTCCCACGTGGCCATGAGAGCACTAGCATCGCCAAAGGGGCGTGAAATCAAAGACAGGCGACGACAAAACGCGGTTGAAGCGGTTTTCAGGCCAAGCCCGAACTTGCCGAGACTTGCTGGATCAGGCCGCCTTGGAGAGCCATATTGCATGGCTTGGATGAGGCCCTCCTTGTCCATGCCTACCCCGTTGTCTGATATCAAAAGCCGTATGTTGCCTCGAAAGTCCCTCGCGACCTGTATATCAACTTTTGTAGCTTCTGCAGCGATAGAGTTATCAACGAGATCAGCGACAGCGGTTTCAAAGTTATACCCCGTGTCACGCAGGCCTTCCATTGTTCTCCCCGGATCGGGAATAGAGACAATACTTTCAACATCAGACATAATTACTCCTTATAGATCAATGACCTTCCAACCCGACCCAAGTCTGAGAACAGTTCCGCCTTCTTCCTGTTCTGTAATTAAAGCTGCGGTCCCACGCTGGTACGAGATAGAATAATTTCCATCGGCTCTGTATTTCAGGATTACCTCATCACCAGTTGCCAGCCCGGCGTCACGAATGTATTTCGTCATGCGGGTTAACCGGTATTCATTCCGAGTGCCCCCGAAAAATTTGTTGTTGTAATAAATGAATGCGAACTCCCAGAACCTCCCTTCCTGATCCTCGAAATGCAGATGGGCACGTGGGTTAAGTTGAGCACTATCAAGCTTTGGAAAAAAAGATAGTATTTCTTCTTTTCGGGGTATCAAAAGCCCGGCTTGGTGGCCCCCGGTCTCTCCCGTGTCGTTCGCACTTAAAACCTTTACGACTCTGTGTTCACTCATGTTTGCCCCGTATTATCAGTAAACGGAGAGCGCTGCAGCGCTTCAAGTATATCTGCATAGTCTTCATCTTGGCCCCCGGTCCCAATGATGGCCGCTTCGGCAACGTTTCGTTTGCGGTGTAACCGCTCATCCATCGCTTCTTCAACCGTTCCGGCGTAAATGAGCCGTCTCACTGTTACTGGGAGCTCTTGGCCCCGTCGGTACGCACGCGCTGAAGCCTGGTCCTCTAACGCTGGGTTCCACTCCGGATTGTAGTGAATGACGTGGTTCGCTGACGTAATGTTTAAGCCCGAGCCTCCCGCCCGGGGATTTAGAATCAAAACTGCGGGGCCATCATGCATTGAGAAACGATCAATGAGCTGCTGACGCTCATCAATAGCGAGTCGACCATCAAGAGTCGCTGCCATGACGCCGAATGTTCTGACAGCCATTTCTGAAATCAAGTCTGCCATCTTTGTATAGGAGGTGAATACCAAAGCCTTTTCGCGTCGAGAAAAGATTTCATCCAGAAGTTCCATGAGGCGAACGAACTTGGAAAAACCGACATTCGGAGCGCGGCCTGGGGCTCCAATAATATCCGGATGTGTACAGAATTGTCTCAGCCTGCCCAATGAGACAAGCGTGGCAGCTTTTCCATACTCTTCGAATACCTCTCGACGCACTCTCTCATACGCCGAGGCTTCGACCTCACTCATTTCCAGAAACTCAGGGATGTCTATTCGTTGTGGCAGGTCGGTAGCAACATCAGCAACGCGTCTCCGAAGCATGAGTGGTGATATAAGTGGCTCCAGCGCTGAAGCAGCATCGACATCGTCAACATAGCTCGATTCGAAATTATTCAGGTCACCCAGATAGCCAGGGACCGCAAAATCCATTATCGACCAGAGGTCACGCAACCGATTCTCGACTGGAGTGCCTGTGACTGCCAAACCGACCCGTCGACTAATTTCCTTGACTGACTTCGTACGCAGAGCCTCCGGGTTCCGGATATTCTGGGCTTCGTCCAAGATGACCACATTCCACTCAATCATCTTCAAGAGAGATAAATCTCTGATGACCGTGTCATAGGATGTAACGACTAGATCAAATCCCTTTAGATCCGAGGGGCTACCTGTGCGCATCGCTCCCTGATGTTTGTACGCCCTGAAGTCCGGGCAGAACTTCTTTACCTCACGAATCCAGTTTTCAAGGAGTGAACCCGGCGCGATTACAAGCGCTCCACCTGCAGCAACCTCTCCTCCCGGATCACGCAACGCACTAATCACCTGGAGAGTCTTGCCCAGCCCCATCTCATCAGCAAGCAGCCCACCTAGCTGTTCGCGCATTATGAAGCCAAGCCATAACCAACCGTCACGCTGGTAGGGATAAAGCTGCGCTTGAATGTTTTCTGGATTGCCAGTGCCGCCATGCTCCGAGAGGAGGTATTTTAGGGAATCACTTCCAATCTCATCGACTACCGGGCCGCCCTTGCTGGCGACTTTTTTAAGGTGTAAAAACCCCCTTAAGGTTTTTGGCATACCGTTTTCTGCGGTATATCCGACTTCGCTCATCAGCGATAAAACCTCGTCGGCAGACCCCGGGGCCTCGGGGTACCATGTACCCTCATGCACCACATGACCACGCGCCAGAGCCTCATTAGAAACCAGAAAACTGAACCCTTGCTGAGTCCGAGCCCTGATCGATAGGAATGGCTGCCCTGAGACCTCATCAGCAGACATGACCAAAGCCAGCTCAACCGGATAGCGAGAGAAACTGATCTCCTTGGCATCTCCAGATTTCCCGGCAGCCAAATCGGGCCATGGCGAAACTCCCTCTAAAATGGATTCATAGACCTGTTCCGCGCTGACAGAGATGCGATCCTTACCATCTTCTACTTCCAGAACGTCCCCATTTAGGACCCAGCTCTTCATGTCAATACCGTCCTTACAACTTGGTTCTAAGAGCCCCCCGCTTCAAAACAACCTTACTATGAGGATTTCTTAAACGCATCTTCTATAAAGTCCGAAATAGTGTATAGCCAAGTTTTTTGGCTGTCTGAGTAAGTACTGTGAATGCGCCCCGGAACAACAAGTTGTAGCTTTTTTTCCTGCATTTGATCAGTTTGACGCTCCGAAATCCCAGCTTCGAGCGTTGCGAGATACTTCTTTTCTAATCTGTCGCCTTCAGCCAGTACCTGCCGCCATCGATCTTTGCATGTAGTCTTGGCGCCTAGCAACGTAAGCCGTTCAATAGGAAAGTTGGAGTCGTGATATGCAGAGAAGCTGGGGAAAATCCAGTCCGGCTGCTGTCTACCCTCTGTGTAGAGAGTTCCTTTGCCCCGTTCGAAGGTCAGACCGTGCTGTTCAAATACAGTTGTAAGGTGGTTTTCAAGCGAATGCCCCATCCGGGATTTCCTGCGATTGTGGACGCTCAGAGAAAAGCTTACAAATGCATCTACATCGAGACCATCGGCTCCAAAGCCCTCTCGCAGTCGATGGGCAACCAGATGCTTTTCGTAAGCTCTAAAGAGAAGCTCTTCACGATCCAACCATGCGAGTAATGCTAGATCGGCATCATCACGAGAATCAATTCCAGTCAGATCCCTAGCCAGACCGGAAAGGACATCAGTTTTGGGCAGGCCTTCAGGGAACCGCTCAAGCAGCATTTCCAGATCGTCATCAACGTCCTTTTCCCGGAAGGGTTTTATCCCGATTTCTTCCAGTAGCAGCCGCAATGGCAGGATCATGGACTGCTCTGGGAGTGATGCTGGCTTCAAGCTTCTGGTCAGATCCTGCAGCCCGAAAAGATGCCTCAACTGCGCTTCAGCGGGGGAACCGCGAGGCGTAAATATCAGAGCCAGAGAGCCGTTGCGGTTTTTCGCAACAACCAGCAGGTCGCCCTCCCGGATTTGCTGTGTCACCTCGTTTTCATCGTAGTAGAGGCGGTACTCTGGACTGCGGGCAGGGTCATCGCGACGACAGTCATACCAGCTTGACTCTGCCTCGCAAATAACTGGTGGAAAATCATCCACGTCAGAATGACTTGGGAGATACGCATAAGTTGTAGAGTAACGAAATGTTTCAGGCCCGACGCCCAGCAACTTGCCCATCCCGGCTCTTACCAGTCCTCCAACCTCATGCTGAGTTGAATTTTTACTGGGAGCCGCATCCACAGCTGTCAAGTACTTGGCGGCTGCCGCATCAAAAATCTCACTCACTGTATCTAGCATTCATTCCTTCTCCTGTCCTGAAATCTCCATATAATTAGCATCGCTATTGAGCCAGCTCTTTATCTGGGAAATTATATCCGCCAAGACCCGGCGGTTTTTCCCTCGCAGTGCACACTCCCATACTTCGCAGACTCGCCAACCCTCTGCGGCCAGAAATTTTCGATTACGATGGTCACGGGCACGAGTGGTTTGAAGTTTATCGCGCCACCACTCTGAATCGGTGTCTGGAATTTTGCTGAGGTGGCAGCCATGAAAATGCCAGTAGCAGCCGTGAATCTGCACCACAGCTCGGTGTTTCGGCAGTGTTAAATCGGGCTTTCCCGGCAGATCTTTTCTATGGAGAGAGTAACGAAAGCCCTCCCGAAAGAGGGCCTTACGCACCAAAACTTCCGGTTTGGTATCTTTGCTCCGAATCGCCTGCATATTGCGGCGGCGGGTAGCACGATCGTGTACATCAGCCATTAGGCTGCTTCTGAGCCCTTGCCACCAAGTTTCGCCTTCGCAGCAAGGATGCGAGGCTTCATCAACTGCGCCATAGCCCGGAATACGGGGACCGCAACCGAGTTACCAAACTGACGGTAGGCTTGGGTATCTGATACCGGAATTTTAAAATTCGACTCGCCTGGTTTATCAAACCCCATCAGACGCGCGCACTCTTTCGGCGTAAGCCTGCGGGGGCGATGGTTCTCCATGTTCAATAAATCATCAAAGCCCGCGGAATGGTCCCACCCCCGATCTACAAGAATTTCAGAACCATCCTTGTGGTACCGTGCCGAAAGGGTACGGGCGATATCATTTGGGCCAGTCAGCCCAAAACCAAACCCATTTCCTTTTTTCCGGTGCCCTTCAGCGTAGTCGAACAGATACTTCCAAAGCTTTTTCGTGAGGATGTACTTGGGATCGACTTCATTGTCTGGCTCCAAGATTTCACCGAAAGTTGGGACGCGTTTCGGTTTAAGATTCTCGATATCTTTCAGAGTGAACCCTTCGTGAATTCCCAGATCGCGGCGGAATCCCACCAGTGCGATCCGCTCTCGGTGCTGGGGTACAAAGTGCTTCGCGTCGATGACTTTAGGATCCTTGGTGCCATCGTAGTCAACATCTGCCACGGCATACCCCAACTCATCAAGGGCTTCAAGAATTACCGCGAACGTTTTTCCTTTGTCGTGGCTTTTCAGATTCTTCACGTTCTCCAATAAGAAAGCCGCTGGACGCTTGGCTTTGAGAATTCGAGCGACATCGAAAAACAGTGTGCCTTGGGTATCACATTCAAAACCGTGCTTGCGACCTAGCGAGTTCTTTTTCGAGACCCCGGCCAGTGAGAAGGGCTGGCAGGGAAACCCAGCCAAAAGCACGTCATGATCCGGGATCGCTTGGTCTATATGGCGATAGGCTTCTTCTTCAGAGATTTCCGGCTGATCAGACAGTGTAACTTCACGGATATCTTCGTTAAACACATGGTCTTCCGGGTCGCTATAGTGATTTGCTTTATAGGTTCTAACGGCGTACTTGTTCCACTCGCTGGTAAAAACACACTTGCCACCAATCTCGTCAAAACCGCGACGGAGACCGCCAATGCCAGCAAAGAGATCAATAAAGCGAAACTCATGACCGGCGTCCTGGAAAGGCTTTGGCAAGAAACTCTTCAAGTGCTCATACTCTGAATGACTGAGCTTGGCCTCGGCACGACCTTTTACCCAACGATTGATACGCTCTCGGTTCCAAGAGTCATAACCCAAGTCATTGAGAGCATCAGCCAAGTAGGCTTGGTCGTATATCTCAAGTAGTTTATTTACTAACGTCAAGCCTTCTTCATCCCTCATTGCGCGCCCCCGGGTCAACTGTGTGATAATTTTTCACAGTATTCTCCCTCAGGGGGCAAAGGTTTACCAGCATAGTTCCAAACTTTAGTTACCATTGCTGGCCGAAACTAGACGTCTCAAAGAAGCGTTCAGTGTCGTTCGGGCTACTCTGAAATGCGCGGTAACTTCGGTCTTTGTGATCTGAGGATCTGAAAGCATGGCCGCTGCCTTCTTCACATCAGTATCAGACATGGCTGGTTGCGGCCCCCCTTCCAACCTCGGGCCCTGGCTGCTTGAAGTCCAGCCATCGTCCGCTCTCGAATCAGGTCGCGCTCGAACTCAGCTAGAGCCCCAAAGAAATGAAAAACGAGGCGGCCACCGGAACTGGTGGTGTCGATGGATTCCGTCAGGGATTTAAATCCGACGCCTCGATTATGGATGGTCTTGACCAATCTCAACCAAGTCTTTCAGAGAGCGAGCTAGGCGATCCAGCTTCCAGATGATCAGAATATCGCCTTGCCACAGCATAGGTAAGCATTGCGACAGCTCGGGTCGCTGTTTCAATGTCCCAGTAAATTTTCCTAGAAGACCTGTTCGGCTCCGGCTTTATCCAAGGCATCCATCTGGAACTCCGGATTTTGGTCATTTGTGCTGGCCCGTGCATAACCTATGATCATAAAAGATACCTTTTCTGCTCATAGATTGTTGTACATCAAACAAGCCGAAATCGGGTATTTTTGTTGGGTGAGCGATAACATCCAACAAACGACCCTTGACGACCGTTTCTCCAACAAACACCCAATGTGAAGCCCTGTTTGGCGTTCCGATCCAGCCGGTCCAGGCCGGTAATACTGTAGTACACAGATAGTGCACAAATAAGTAACCGTCCGATATTCCCATCTTGACCAGCGTAAGCGTAACCAAGCTCCACCCAAAGGGGCGTAATTACTCCAAATGTGCGGAACCTTCGCATTTCCCAGGTTTTCTCTCTCCTGAGATTTTTGCCTATCCACGGCAAACATAAAACCCGACATCCGCCGGGTCCTGCTATAGTTCGTGTGCATCGTTCGTCATAGGTGATTCCTTTCGTTAATGATCCAAACTACTGTCTTCGTAAACCGCAATGTCGGTAGCCCAGCCACCGGCGTTGACTAGTTCACCACTCTTATCAAGCTCCAGCATTTTTTCGACTTGTGCTTTCAAGTCCATATCAAAATTAAAATTTTTCAGGTCGTAGCGCGGCGATTTCATTTGCCAGTAACCCATGCCCTGATCGAAAGCCAACTTGATCGTACGCCCCGAGGCCAATCCAATGCTAAGTATCCGACGGTGGGTAAGTTCACGCCTATCATTATTGACTTGAAAGTCTACCTGTTTGGCCCCTAGAACGGCCCTAAGAAACGCACCCGAGACGACGCGCTGCGTTTCGGCGTTTACCCAATCGTCCCACGCCATTCGACTATCCCGACGGCCATCTCCGGGCATGGTTATAACAGACAATGATGTTTCATCGCCTACTTCCACCGCTTTCAAAATATTGGCGAGCATTACTACCGCCCAAGGAGACTTGAGATAGCGATCCTCGTACTGCAGCGAAACAATTTTTTCTTGATCAATGGCTTCCGCATAACCCGGAGCCTTTTGCTTGAGTATGCTCCAGAAGTTTCGGGCCAAATCCTGAATGGACCCGTTCAGTTCAGTGGTCAGCTCTAACACCGCGGCGCCGCTAGGCTGAGCTGACCAACCTGCCATATCGAGCGTGCTGGCCGAGAAAGCAGGCTCCTGATGTGAATAAACCCACAAGGCCTGGTCATCGCCGCTCAGCCAGTTTTCACCGGGACTCTGGGCGTTGGTGCTGTTGGTGATCAGAGTAACGAGCCCGCCCTTTTCAAACTCGAACTGAAGCGGCATTCTTATATCTGGATTGGGGTGATCCTCGCCGGTTTCTGAGACGTCGATACCGAATCGGCCGAGATTGGCGAGCTCCTGTTTGATCTCCTCACTCAACGTAGTGCCCTTCGGCAAGATTAGAGTTACTCGCAAGCCATCAATAGCACGCCATCCCATGAGTTTCCGGCGAAAATCAGGGTTACCGAGATCCCACTCGCTGGGGTCTCCTTTTAGACGCAATGAGACAGCTTTCGCACCTTTGTTAATCCAATGCCGGACAAATCGCTCAGGATCATACGGCCAGTAGGCTGCGCCGGGAACAGAAGCGAAAGGTTCAGGTAAACATAGATGGTTTCTGATACCGCTGTGAGCGACCCATTCCAGTGCCGCCTTACGGTTGAGCTCATCGAACTCCACCCGGCTGTCTTTGCTGGCAAGGCAGGCGGAACAGACATTGCCGCAGTTGGCCGGGCACTCAAGCTTTTTGAGCATCTTTTCAATCAGCTCTGCCAGATTCTCTAATCCCGTCAGAACAAAGCCCGCGCCACCGGCAACGTCGTCGTATACCTGGATGACGTAACGGGTTGCTCCTGTATCAAGGTCTTTGTCTTGCCGGACGCCGAAGCCCATTTCAGTGGTCGCAATGCCGAGTTGGTCCGCAATGGTATCCCTCAGCGCGACTGCCAGAGTTGTGGCAATGACCCGGCCACCTTCTGAGGCCGGTATCCATTCGCCGGTAATCGGGCTCTTGAGTATGAGCTCCAGAACGTCGGTCTGAGCTTGGTAGCCGAGGTATATCCCGGCCTTTACCTGCTCACCGGAACAATCTTTCTCTTTGTGGCTACCCGCATTCCCGCCGATGGGCTGGTGGAACTTGTCAGGCTGGAGATCACTCGGTATTTCGTGATTGGCGGACATGGAATCCGCTCGCCCACAGCTCAGGCAGACGGCGTACCCCGTCCCGTTTTCACCGCCCGAGTGATGGAAGACATGCCCTTTGTCACCGAACCGGATGAAACCGCAGCGTTCGTCAGGCAGCGAAATCACATTTTCATCTACACTGATCCGGGGCTTCTCAACAGGGATGAACTTCTGAGAAGTGACATCGTTGCTCGTTGAATCGTAGAAATCCGTGGTAAAGCCAGCTGGTCTGAGTACCCATTTGACATATTTCGGGTTAATCATGCTGTGGCACTGTGTGCATGACAGCTCACCACTGTTTACATAGGCATACTCTCGGTAGCCATGCGCACCGCAATTCTGACAACTCCATGCCCAATCGATTTTTTGTGCGCCATCCTGCGCGCTGTCGTAATAGGAGTACAGGGTCACACCGGCAGAGCGGTATACACGTCCATCGATGACAACCTGTGCTCCAGGGGCATATTCGCGGATGGCGATCGGTAGGCCCCTTGATGGTTTTTCCTTGTAAGTAAAGATGTTGTCTTCGCGGGACTTCTCCTGTTTGCGGGCGGTCTTATTGATGAAATCTTCGACGTTGTAGGTATTGAGGTTCACTACGTCTGTGGGAAAGCCATACCCCGGCAGGAAAGCGCGGGCCGCCAGGTCGCGCAGTAAGTACTCCTCTTCGTGGCGTTTTTTCTCGAGTTCCAACGCTTTTTTGTATGCATCATCCGACGCTTCGCGATGCCGTTCGTTCAAGCGGCGGTATTCTTCCCGCCAGGACGATGACAATTGTTGGATCACTTCTTTGCAGTCGGCTGCCAACACGGCAAAGGATGTGGCAGATAGCGCTGTGTTTTCTCGCGTGATCCGGCCGACTCCCTTTACCACATCGTTTTCAGAAGATCCGGCTGCCAGTGTATCCAGCCAATCGACAAACCGTTCGCACACCGATGGGTTGCCGCCGAAGAACCAATGAACGTTCAATCGGGTGCGATCATCATCACTGTCCGTTTCGGACTTGAGGAAGTTCGCCAGCAAGAATGAGTTCACGTGGCGTTGCACTAGCGGCGCCGCACTGAGGGTAATCACCGGTGCGGGAATGGCCGTTACCCAGGGCCATTGGGGGTTCTGGAAGGCCCTGATGTTGTGCGGATCTGGTTTACACAGCGTGTAGGCGACGGCTCTCGGCTCGCTACGCCGGCCAGCCCGACCCGCTCGCTGGAGATAATTGGCTGGGTGGGGTGGTACGTTATTCATGACCACCGCCGAAATACCGCCAATATCGACGCCCATTTCCATGGTGGTGGAACAATTGAGAACGTTGATTTTGCCTTTTTTGAAATCATCCTCGTATCTCTGTAGGCGCTCTGCAGCTTGCTGTGCGGAGTGTTCGGCGGTGCGATAGTAAAAGCCGCCCTCAGCGGTTCGATCTGAAATGTCCGTCCAGAGGTTTTGCTCACGAAGAGACGCAACAACGTCATTTGCCGCAACGCGGTTTCGGATAGACCGGAGCACACCTTCCGTCTCCCCTTCCGGGGCAAGCGAGGTGAATTCAGGCATATCAATTCTTGTGCATCGATACTTCTCTACTTCGGCCTTGTTGGGCAAGTAGGGAGTTAACCCACGGAATGTAGTGTCGATTAGCCGGTTTGTAACCGGGCATACCCAAGCCGACTTGGGCAGAGAAAAGGTCAGTGTTTCGCGGGAAAGCGCATAACCCCCACCCTGAGTTTGCAGAATCTGTGATTTTACCAATGCTTGCCAGGCGGCCTTGAGCCAACCGTTCAGCTTGTTTCGGTGCGATTCCAGCTCGGTGTTCAAGCCTGTTCCGAGAGAAAGCACCTTGACCAAGCGCGACGGCGAACCCTTTTGAAACTGAGGCCACGCCTTGTCTCTGGTGCCACTGACATCGCTGCCCGGAGCGTATAGCTCTTTCGGCGCGAACCGCGCGCCCATCCATGAACGCTCCGTTTCGCCAAACCGGAGAAAAGTGTTTTCCCTTACGTGGAAGTCCAAGGCAACTTTCAGAAAATCTTTCCAGTCGTCCAGGGTTAGCCGGGATTCGCTTTTGCCATCTGCCGACGGAGCCTGAGTTTCGGTCCAGAAGTCGGGTGTGTGTGTTATCTGCTCCAGGCCTTTGTAGCCAACAGACACGAGACCCAGCGTTTCCGTGCTGTTCTGGTTTTTGGGCCGGCGGGCGAATTCGCGCAAGAGGAGAACTCGCGCCATGGAATAGCTGCCCTCATTGCCTTTGAACAACTGTGGGTTGGCGTAGCGGTTGTAATCCAGAATTGAGTATTTGAGGTCGTTCGTGGCGGCTAGATCCTCGACCAGTTCAGGCCAGGGAACCTCCAAACGGTCTTCTGAACTCCCCCCACTATTGAGTTTCTCAGCTTCAGACCTTACCCCCGAAGCAGCAGCGTGCATTCCCATTTTCTCAAGCTGCTCGGCTTGCTGTATTAATTCTTCATAGCTAGCCGTCGGAGCATTTTTAGGGCCGGCGTTAGCCTTTGCCTGCTTATTTCTCAGTATCTGAAATACTAACCCTCTCAGACGCGAGCGTTCCGCTTCCTGCTGCATACGCACCGCCATACGAGCAGTGCCCTGGCGGCTATCGGTAAAGGTGATCAGCTTGCGGCCACGCCCCGGCAGGGATTCGGGTGATTCCCCATCGCAATCTTCGCGGGAAGGGTCAGGACAAAACTCCAGAACCGTTGGCACGGCGTTACTGACGTAGAAAGGTGATCCCAGATACGACTTGCGCAGAAAGCCGCCTGGCGTTTTGCCGGCGCTACCACAGTTCACGCAGATCGATTCATGTTCGTCCGCCTGTGAAATCGTGATGCTGTTTTCGGCGTCCAGCTTCCCAAGCTCTGCCGTGTCCAGATCCAGATCTTCAGAAACGAAGGCTTCGTGGGGCTTGGGCGCAATGACGGTACGCCCTTTCAATGAGCTCCCGGCGCTGTCCGAAAGCCCGCTGTCATCCGAGTCATCTTCCTGCAGTGAGAACTCATCACCGACATAGGGGCTGGCCTGACGCAGATACGGATGAGCATGCTCAGCCGTCAGGTGAGGTGTCTTGCAGTCGTCACAAAAGCCGACTTCGTATATTGGCGAACCACAGTCACATTTCCCACGCTGCTGAACATAAACCTGGCCGAATGGCCAGTCTTTGAGATCCTCGGATTTTGCGGAGCAGCCGGGGTTTACGCAGCTCCAGAGTCCATGAAGCATGCGTTGAAACAGGTGAGCCCGTAATTTCAGGAATGGCTCTTTTTTATCCGACGGTTTGGTGTCGGTTAGCAAATCCAACCATTCCAATAGTTCCTGCTGTTGTTGAACACCCTCTTTACTAACCAACAGAGGCCCCACAGAGCCGGAGAGATCGTTAAGGCTGACGGGCTTCGGTGAGTTGACTACCGTATTCCGTATCAGCTGTGCCGTTCTGGATTTGCAAAGGGCGTCGAATCTCTTGGCCGAGGTTGTGCTTCCCACTTCGATTGACTTCAACTGTGCCAGTGACATGCCGTTGTCATCGCCGTCACACTGAATTTCCGGAACCTGACGCTGACCACCGATCACTACAACCTGGTGCAAAGGAACACCAGCCAGACCCGCAAGGTATTCTCTCAATCGTTCTTCAGCCTTCTCATCAGCGATGGTCGCAGATGTGGCGACAAACCGGATATCTGAGGCTTCGCGGCCGAAGGCTTCGACTACACGGCGAAGCAGTAGAGAAAGCTCAGCAGCTTGAGATCCGATGTAGGTGTGGGCTTCGTCGAGGACAATCCAGCGAAGAGACTGCGCTTCCCGGGACTTCTGAATGATCGGATCATCCACCTGACGGACGAGCATATACTCAAGCATTGTCGCGTTGGTCATTAGAATAGGCGACGGATGCTCCCTCAGCTCCTCCCGTGAGAGGATTTGATTGGGTGCCTCTTTCTGTTCTTTCCGAACAGAGGCTCTAGATTCTTTAGTGTTGCCGTTGTAAAGACAGAACCTGATGTTCTGATCGAACGGCCGGGTCCAGGCATCGAGACGTTCCCGCTGCGAATTGATCAATGCGTTCAGAGGGTAGAGAAACAGCGCTCGCACGCCTTGCAGTGGTCTCTTTGTCTGCTGATATTCACTGACGAGATCCTGCAAGATCGGGATCATGAAGCACTCGGTTTTGCCTGACCCGGTCCCAGTGGTGATTACTGCAGACTGTGGCTTTGCAGCGAGCAAGGTTCGCCAGGCAGTCAACTGGTGCGTGTAAGGCTTTATATTCGGGTCGAACCGATAGTTTTCGTTGGGCGCATTGGCCAAAGCAGAGATGACTTCACTGCTGAGCAGTTCGCCCTCAAGGGCCTTAAAGGTAATATTGCCCGGCTCCCACCCAAACGTGTGCTCGAAGACCGGTGGCGCGAGAAAACAGCCCTCCCCGCCCAATCGGTTGCTCATTTGCTTTGCCAAATGGGCTCGCAATCCGGGGTCACCCAAGCCCAAGATGCTGAGCGTGGACTCCCGGGTACGCTCTAGTGATTGGTTAATAAGATCCTTGAAATAACCACTCATTTTGATTCCTTATTCTTCTGTTTCGAGCAAAAGATTTGAGAGTACCAGTGAATAGGTAGGTTCATACCAAGCGTCACGGTCGAAGTCCGAAAGAACCCGAACAGCGAATTTCAATTCTGGAAGCGATTCAGTGAGGTCTGAAAAATTGGCTTTTCCTGCTGTGACCGCCGCCATAAAAACAGGCAGGTAAGCCACTGCTCTCGAAAACCCAACGTCGGGGAGGGTCGTTATTTCCGCCGGGAAGCTCTGCTGGTGAATCCAGTTTGTGAGCTCCACCTTGAACCATTCCGGCCATCTCTGGTCGTCCGCATGATTACGTCGCAAATCTTCAAAGCATATCTTCGCAAAAACGTAAGGAACCTGTTCCAAGTTCACGTGCTTTGGCTCTCGCAAATAGTTCGAAAGATGCATAAAGCAGGGAATTGCGGTAGCGACGCTGCTTATCCGATCCTCTACGAGTTTTTCAGCTAATTCTTCGGGGATGCCCTGGTCGACAAGAAAATTGCTCTGACCAGCCCGAACATCGATCCAGGTCTGCACATTCACCGTTTCCCAGATCACTGCAAGCTCGTTACTCAACCGCCTACAAAACGCAGGATCAAACTCTAGCCGAAAAACTGCCGCTGCTATCGCTGAAGTATTGTTCGCCAAAGCCTTCCAACTCTCGAATGCCGACAAGGGCAAAGTGCTGTATTGCTCTTTAAGGGCCCGAAGATAATCCCAACCACTGTGAGAGAAATCCCGGGCCATCGCCGAGATGACTTGATCAAAAGCATTAGGATTGTGCACTGGGTGAAATGCTTTGGCGGCCGAATGCAGGGTGTTTACATGAGATTCGGATGTGTTAGCAGAGTCCTCCGTAACCCAGACCGTTGGCCGGAACTTAACGTTGGATTCGGCCGGGGGAAATAGTAACCATGGACCGTTTTTCATCATTTTCGGTGGGATTTCGAATACCCCCATTCCTACACCCTGGGATACCCTCTCTGGAACCTCTACTGGAATTGCGCGGGGATCGTCGAGTCGCATACCCGATACTCTGACCGAGCTTGCTGAATCACATGGAATATCTGTAACTACTTCGAGCCTTCCTGCCGGTGACGGGCCCTCAAGACGGGCATCATAACGAACGATATTGAGCTGTTTGAGGATGCGATCTGTTTCGACGCTAATGCGAACAAATGCGTCTTGATTGGACGTTGTTCCCAACATCTGTTGAATATCTTCCTCGAACGCATAGAGGCTAATTCTTTGCGCCTGGGCATTCACCGTGAAAGGATAATGACGACGGAAATTTGGAAGTTGCGGACACACAAGCTCAAGAGAAACAAAGAATTGTTCTCTCGTATCGGGCTTTGGTGTCAGCGTCATAGACATCCCTATCAGCTGATCGAGGGATATCAAGCCACCTTTAACCTCAGTGCCCACATCGTCATAAAGCTGAGCCCCAGTCCTTGGATAAGGTAATCTCAGAATCACTGGTTCACCAGGATGAAGGCCATCCGAGAGCGCAACGTTAACCTTTTGCGGAACCTTCCCTCGTACAATCGGCTCCAGGGTTATCTCACAACCATCGTCTATTAATTGAGTTTCGGCCCGTATCGAGTCATCAAGTATATGAACCGCAAGCTTCCTCACACTCCTCAGAATTATTTTGGCGGAGCTGTGAGTGGAAGCGGGAACCGAAATTACTCGCAGATCTTTGGGTATAACACCAATCTTTCGGCGAAGAACGGTTTCTCCTCCCTTCGCAACGGCGCTCAGACTGAAGCTGCCAACTTCATTTTTTTGATAATCGAATTCCAGGGATTTACCGTTTGCGAACAGACTGATGTCCTGATTATCCTCATTTCCAGTAGCCCTGAGGTTTGGCCACCCCCTATAGACAAGATTGGGAAGTGTGTCGTACAACGACACCGTTCCGGCCAAAGTTGGCTTTGTGATTACTGCATTTGGGTCAAACCGCACAACCACTCGCGAATCCGCACCTACGAAGGTGATGTCTTCCGATACGCGGATCCATTCTGCTCCCAATTGATCACTTCCTAACAGCTCACTCTTGGATAAATCCTCAGAGCTCAACGCCGGGGGCACTCTCACCAACGCATATGAAGCCGCCAAGGTTGTAGACGCTGTTGAGGCTAGTTTTAACTGCCCTCCGTCCTCAATGAAAATTAGTGGCAATGATGCAAAATCGACTTCGCTTCCCTCGAAATAGAAGGCATCGATTCGCTGTCCGTTCGATAGAAGCTGAACGGTCAAAGGGAGCTCCGGATTCACCCGGCCAACTCGAATTACTCGGTTGTTAATCTTTAACGTAATCTGCGAACGATCGTCATTCACTTTGCCATGAACAATTCCCGATCGCCTTAGCAGTTCATCGCCTTCGTAGAAAGCGACCTCTACCCTAGTGCTCTGAATGGGGGCACCTTCAAGCGAAATCGAAAGTTCTGAAGGCAGAAATACCTCTGTTTCGAGCGCCCAATTTTCATAGGTGCCTTTTAACCAGTGATCACAGGAAAAGTTTTTCTCGTCTGCTTCAATCCGCTTTTTCTCAGATCGACTCTTGCCAGCATCTTTAAGCCATTCATTGATGAGATTGCGCGCATTACCCTCGCTCACAGGGAGAGGAGAAAGCTTTCGCCAGTCAGGTGCATGCTCGTCAAGGTAATCGGCCGGATCTTCAATTGATGCAATGGGATGGGCTTCTGCAATTCCCATCAGCCACTCAACAATGGATGCGATCAATAGATATTTTTCATGGGTCCTAAATGTCTGCGGAAAATACTGGGCGTAATTCGACACAGTCGAAGCTATGTCGCCGCCTAACTGCTGGACTCGATAATAGTTAGAAATCGTCCCACGAACAGCCCGACCGAAGCCGTGCGTGTCACTCTGAATCAGGCGCCAGGGTAATCCACCTTCATCAAACAGAGAGCCAAGATAATCATGACCATTGGTTCTCAGGCGAATTGGACGTCGCCAAAACTCCAGCCCTTTTCTGACAATTTCTGAATGACGCAAACTTGGAAGCTTGATTGAAAGCGGTTTCTCGAATCCCTCCCAAGACCATCCGAGGTTGGTGCCGTCGTATTCTCTGCGATATTTTTCAGCAACGAAAAGACAGAAAGCAGCCGACCAATATACCGAATGCACGGGACTCTCGATATCGGGCAAAGTCTGTCTCAATAAAGTCGGAAGATAGGCAAATTCTTCATCAGTCACGTGGTATAGGTATAACGGACTTCCATCTGGCCCCGAAATCATACCTCTAATGAACAAAAACTCATTCACCCAGGCTTTTGACTTACTTCTCATGCCCATATCCATTTGAAAGTCCTTTTTACGGCATTTCTTCTTCATTTGCTTTGGACGATTTCATTGACCATAGCTACTGCTTTCGCCAACTAAATCAGCAAAAAATTTTTATAATCTGCGCCTTACTGTTCCTGGACCCAGGTAAAACACTTTGCTTTCAACCTTTGTGCTCCATCGAACCGATATGCGCACAATTTTCCGCCGATCCCACCGGCAACGCTGTAATCCAGGCAAGCAATGCGCTCATTCAATGGAGCCGGCTCCCCTTTCATCCAGTAATGCCCCACAAACAGCGGCTTCTCACCGTCGTAACCGGGTAAAACGTGAGAAGCTACTGGTTCATGGGGAATTTTATCGATGACCTCTTCCGGTACCATGGCAAGATCGCGATAGGTCAGCTCACCCTCGCGCCACCATTCAGTGCGGATGTTGGTTCGCTTATTCTTATCTTTGTCGAAGAAGTGATGGTCGCCCGGAAGCGGAATCTCCAACCCTTTGAGAAGAGTTTCAACGGCCTCATAGGCTTCTGAGCCCTTTCGACTTGCCTCCTCCCAAGCGGTCGGAAGTAACCGGTTTTCTTTATTGGTGTACTTGGCTATGGCCGCAAGATGCTCCGGGTGCCAGCAGGCGTGTACTACTCGAAATTCCGGCAAGTCCAGATACACCGGCAAGGTTTTGAACCACTCGATCATACTGTGGTGCAGCTCGCTGCCTTCACCTACTTGCTCCAGAAAGGCTCTGTGCTGCTTCAGGTTCTTTTCGGTATGGGGGCGAAGATGTTCACTAAGGTTTTGCGGGTCTTCCGTAGCCCAGGCTACTGCGTTGAATTCGTGGTTGCCCATGACCGCCAGGGCGTGGCCCTTTTCGACCATATTTTGGGCAATGGTGACGGTTTCCACCTGTTCAGGGCCGCGGTCTACAAAGTCACCCAGGAAAATAACCGTGCGCTCGGGGTGCTGCCACACGCCGTCTGTTTCGCGGTAATCCATCTTGGCGAGGAGGGCTTTGAGTTCAGTGGCGTGGCCGTGAATATCGCCGATAAGGTCGTACATCATTCATCCTTGCTTGGTGAATCTTTCTCGCACAGCACAGCTTTAACAGGCAAGAAGGTTAGGCTGCGTGTCATTCGGAGTATAAGCAATACTGCGTGAAGTTTGGGACGATACCAACAAACGTAACTATTGTTTACATGTCTGAGAATTTTTTCGCCAATCACGTCACCTTTTGACCTGTCCCGGCATACCCCTTGATCGCAAACCATTCTTACAACAGGGTGCGACATCCACTGTCGCATATCGGCTATAGGATTACCGAAGTTGAAACAAACAGCGAGAAAGTGATGAATCGTGCCGAAAAAGAAATGCTCAAGAAACGCACCGCAGAACGCGAGGGTTTATCCGAGGAAGAGTGCCGAAAGCTGGATGAGCTCAACAAGCTGGTCCACGATGTACACTACGAACTCTTCCCGGAAGAATACGATTCCATGATGGATTCCATCGCAGACGCCAATGACCGTCGCCGTGGTATTAATCCTATGAGTGTGGACTACACCGAGAAGGTAAACGCCCGCCGGAAAGAGCGCGGGGTGCCACCGCTGGGAGCTAACGGATTGCCTACAGATGATTCTAGCTGGGAGGTTGCCCGGGAAGAAGCGTTGCGGAGAGTTAACACCAAGGAAACATAGTTTTTTCGCTGCTTTAATCACTACGACCGGCTGGAGCGTATGCTCCAGCACTGGCGAAATATCTCATGCGTCACCTGTCCTTCGAGTCCGCCTCAGCCCCTGCTTAAGCGTGGTTTCAATCTCATCCCGCAACCACGCCGGCTCCAGAATATCGCAATGCACCGCCTGAGCGGTGAGCCACCAGCGCAAGTCCTGGGTGTCGCCCACGGTGACGGCCATTTCGAAGGTCTTGTCATCAATCTCAGTGGTGATCTGATCAAACCCCAGTGGGGATTCGATCAGGTGGTTCAGCACCGGTTTGTCGCAGCGTAACTTCAGATACACAGGCTCATCGGATTTCAGGATGCCCATAGCGCCGGAGTGGATGTACAAATCCAGATCAAAATCTTCCGGGCGCTCGATGAGCTCTTCCACCACTTCAGCTGCCGTCGCCCTGTGCAGCACCAGCTGGCGAACCCCTTCTCTACCGTCGATAGTGCCGATCAGGTACACGTTCGGGTCCCGGAATATCAGCCCGAACGGATGCACCACAATCTCTTCCGGCTCCGGCCAGGTTCGGGCCTGGTAGGTGAGTTTGCACTGGTATTCCCGGAGCAAGGCTTCGGTGACCGCTTCCAGAACATCGGCATCAACAGGCGGGCGCGCACCTCCTAACCCCCGATTGATCACCCTGACCCGGTCTGGCCATTGGCCAAGGGGGTTCTTTTCACGCAGCAGCGTGCGGTGGGCTTCATCGAAGTGAGGCTTTAAGTGGGACAGCGCCCTTGGGGGCAGCATTGGCGAGAGGTAGGCCTTCGCCAGCTCAAACGTGAGTGCTGCCGGCAGATCCAGCGCCGGTATGATGTCCATGGTCGCATTGCGATCGAACGACCAGCGGTAAGGCCGGGAGTTTTCATCAACCAACAAAGGGAAATCTGCACTCAGCTTTTCCAGATCCCGCTGGATCGAGCGCATGGTTACCGAAAAGCCCTGCTCTTCCAGGCGGCTCGCCAGTTCGGTGGTGGTGATGGATCTTGGGTACCGGGGCACCATCCGGAGCATGGTGAGGTAGCGAACGGCCGTGTTGGACATAGCGGGATCCTTGTCTTTTCTCGAAGTCGACAGCTTAAGCGACACATTCTGACGCTATGTCATGCTAGATTCTTGTGCTGCCCAAGTAAAGCCGGTGGCCAATTCTGCCAACGACACAAGGAGCCCTGCCCTGAAAAAACACAACTTTGCCTCCCTCCTGCTAGAACATGGGTTTACCCCAAAAACCTACGATTTCGACTCCACCATGCTGGGGTTCCAGCACGACATCTTTAATGCCCTGATCCACAACGACCCCGTGTTCAGCGAGCAATCATTCATTCGCGAGCAGCCCGATTGCCCCGATGCCCTCTTGCGCTGCGAGCTCGTCACCCAGTCAGATGATCTTCCCGCAGCCGTTCAGCATTTCTATGCCCGATGGTTTGAGGAGCTTCGCTATTCGAATTCTGTGCTGGAGTTGCTCAATCTGGAGATGCACGAAGATACCGCCAGCATTCACGTGCTGACCATCAGCAAAGCCAATGCGATGACGTTTGTCTTTAACATCCAGCGAGGTGCGTGATGATTCTGATATTAGCTACGTTGGGGGCGGTTCTCTGGGTAGTGGTGTCGATGCTGTGCATAAGCTATTTCAATGACCACGGTGTTGGCTGGGAGGAATGGGAGGCCTTCCCGGTGTGGATAAAGATTCCGATCCTGGTGGTTGCGCCGGTATTTTTTATTTCCTGGTGGGTGCGTTAAAAACAGCTAACCATCGGCTGAGATAACCTCCACATCGCCTACCGGCTCCAAGTCATGAGTACTCCGTACCGGCTCACACACCAACGGTGCGGAAATATGCGCTCGCATCAGCCCCCGAAACGCATCCGTCTCGTGAAATTCCGGATCCAGCCACAGATCAAACTCCTCTGGCCGGAGCATCAGCGGAATGCTTTTCGGGTGGATATGGCTGAACCTCGGGTGCGGCGGCAGTGTGATGACGGTGAATGAATTCACCTGCTCGTCCCCGAAATGCCAGGATTGCCATAGCCCCGCCAGTGCAGTGGCCTCATTCTGCGGGTGAATGTTGTAGACCTGCTTACCCTTCCATTCGTGAAATGCGCTGACTGGAATAATGCAACGCTTGGTCGGATACACCTTTTTCCATAACGGACTGCTGGTCAGCCGATCGCTGCGGGCATTGAAGGTGTGGAATTTCGGGTTGGGCCGAAAACCATAGCCGTTTGGGTTTGGCTCGATCAATAGCGACCAGATACCTGGTAGCAGATACCGGTCATCCGCCGCTTCTATGACAAACTCGCCGATTCCGCCCGGTGGGACGTTGTGCTGGGGTCTGGGTGCAATGCCAGACAGCCCCAATTGTTCCATCAGCGTTTGGACTTCCGGAGAGTCGGTTACGTTGTAACGTCCGCACATACACTGAATCCTTGCCCGACCTATCTGAGGCAGTGTAGCCAAAATCCAAGGGCGCTCTAGGCCCAGGCTTGAGGCGAATTCGCAGTTACCAGGCTTAGTGCAGGACATGCTTACCTCATACACTGTTCTAATGTACAGTATTTTGGCGAGACAACACGAGCGGATCAACCCATCGCCGGACACAATGTCCTATACTCGGACTAATGCAGCTGCCTAGAAGGCGGGAGAAGTCTGTATGAAAAGCGTGATACTGATGTTTGTTGGTGGCTTGGTCGGCGGCCTGATCGGACCGGTGACAGCGTTGGTCGGTGTGGCAGCTGGCTACGTGGTAGGCCGCGCCCTGACGCACTCAGGAGTTACCCGGAAGCCTGCTGAGAATCAAGCTCCCTGTCGGTGAGGCCTCAATATAAACCGTATTTCCTGATCCTTTTGGCGTAACAGGTGACCTCGGGGGCAGCTCCAGATATCTGTCCACCAGAAATAGGCCCTGCCGGCCTGGACTTCGTTTGCCTTCGTGATCGCAACGTCTTGGACTTCATGGCCGCATTCCGGGCAATACACCGTAGCGGTTCCATCGGTTACCCAGTCATTAATCCGCTCTTCAACAAGGCCGAAATGGCCGTCCGGTAACCGACTCACCTTGCGGGTGTCGAAGGTCGAGTTGGCTAGCCAGATCGGCAGAGCCTCCCTCGCCGCTTGGGCACTGACGTTTTGAATCACCGTTTTCTCGGCGTCTTCCCTGGCCCAGGCCAACAACACTCTTGCAGGCACCGTCACATCGCAGAAAAAACCCTCTTCCTGGTCCTCGCTGGTGGCTACCAGTATTTGCCCCTCACATCTGGGAAGTTTCTCAAGATGCTCTTGAATCAAGACCTTCAGCTCGCTTTGGCGTTCTTCAGCGGCAAGCTGACGGCGATACGCCCGAGAAAATAGTTTTTTTAGATAGTGCGGAATGGAGTTCATAGTTACCCGATTATGGCCAAGCTCTTTGCTTTGGTGCATCGCGCTGTCAGCGTGACCTACCGCTGCTGCAACATCCTTTCAATCATACTTGATTGGTCGAGACTGGGCGTACGTTATCAAGGAGGTGTTGAGAAACCCATAGCCACCCGCAGCAGATATGAACCAGGTTGTGGTGCGGTTTGGGTTTATTGGACAAGACCCATTTCATCACTCCACCTGATTAACCGTTGATAAGCTCGCTGGCCAGCAACCTCAGGCAGGGCGAACAATGATCTCTAAGCAGCGTGTGGCTCTTATTCTCCTACTGGAGGGTCTCGCCAGTTCTGGCGTACAAATGGTCACAATACGCCAGACGGTGGCGTTTGTCGGCAGCTCCGTGCTTTGCACCTCTATTATCATCAGTTGCTTTTTAGCGGCCCTGGCGCTTGGCTATTATCAGGGCGGGAAAACGGCACCTGAAAAATTTACCAGAGCCCTGTTGGTAAATCTCATTGTTGCCATCGGATTGTTCGGCATCGGTCTCTCCTACCCGTTTGTCAGCTGGTATTTTCTGACGGTCGCAGACATTACTGCGGGCATCCCGGGACTCCGCAATCCCCTGATCCATCTGCTGAGTTTCTGTGTGGTCATCATGGGGCCACTGGTTTTCTTACTCGGACAGACAGTTCCCCTGCTACTCAACACAGCAGACCAAAACACCCGAAAAAGTGAAGCGGCCGGCAGTGCCACGGCTTTGAGCACGATCGGTAATGTTGTTGGCTGCCTGCTAACCTCTTTGGTGCTGATGTACTTTCTTGGCGTGGGCTATTCCATCGTCATTAATTGCGCAATTCTGGCTATTTGCGCTGTATTGGTGATCAGTCCCGAGCGATCGCCCTTGAAATCCGCCCTGATGGGCGCCGCCGCACTCTCACTCGCCATCACATTTGTTGCCAACGTGCGCATCCCGGGCCAGCTGTTTGCCGCGACCACCCCGTACAGCGATATTCATATTGCGCAGGATGCCGAAGGCAAGCGCTTAATCATCAACCGCAGCTCCGCCTCCTATATTGGCAGGGAGAATCGCGAAGGCTGGCCCTACATTGAGATGATGAAGCAGGCCATTTTTTCCGATGATGTGACCGGAAAGCACATCCTCGTGTTGGGCGCCGGCGGATTCACTTTGTCCGCAGAAATGACCGGTGGTGCGCGGTTTACCTACCTCGACATTGATCCAAAGCTGAAATCAGTGGTTGAGGAAAACTTTCTGGAGGAAAAGATTCAGGGGGACTTCGTTGCTCAAGATGCCCGAGCCTATTTGCTGACCAGTAAGCGGCAATGGGATGTCATCGTCGTGGATCTTTACACGAACGCCGCCACCATCCCGATGCATACGGCCACCTTTGAATTCTTTTCGCTCGTATCCGAACGCCTGTTACCTGACGGCAAAGCCATTTTGAATATCGCAGCCAACCCCAGGCTGACGGATCAGTATTCCCTGACTATGGATAACACGGTTCGCCGGGCGTTTTCCCGGTGCGTGACAGACATCACTGGCTACCGGGATGGACTGGAGAATCTCGTGTACCTATGCGGAAAGCCGTCCAGCAAAGACCCAGTTGCGGGTTTGTATCGAGATGATACAACCAGAGTAACGGTAGACGGATATTTGTCTGCACTGAATGGCACGACCGAGCAGGACTGAACATGGGGAAGAATCAGCCTCAACAACGAACAGAGTGGATTTCGGCTTCTGACGTCGGACGCACCGTTTTCTGCCCGCATTCTGTGGCGCTCAAATATCAGGGTGCCAAGCCAACCAAGCAGGCTGTCCTGGCCCGGCAGCAGGGTGAGTTAAAGCATGAGGCATTGAACCGGCAGGCTCGACAGGACAAGCGCTGCTACGTGGCGTCATATCTCTATGGCGTGGATGATCCACGAACCAATGTTCTCCGAAAGTTTCGAGATGACGCGATATTAAAGTGGCCCGGAGGAGCCCTGCTCGACAGGCTCTATTATCGACTGTCCCCACTGGCCATTCACTTGAGCCAGTCATCGCCCAGGATTACAGGCATTTTGCGCTTCCTGGTGGATCGACTGGTGTGCTGGTGCTCCCGAAGAGGGAATCAGTCATGACAGGTTTTCTTGCCTCGGCACTGCTTTTATTCGCTATCGCAGTCGTCATTCTCTGGCACCGTCTCAAACGTTCAGATGCGCTTGGCATTGATGGCCGTTTAATCTGGGTCGACGACGGACGGCGTACCAAGCCGTTTTTTAACGCCAGGTACAAGGTGTTCGGCAAACCGGATCTGCTCTATCGCGTGAACGGCGGTGTTCTGGCGGTCGAATACAAAAGCCGGAATGGCCCGATCTTTGAGAGTGACATCGTGCAGGCAAAATGCGCCGCATTGTCCGCAAGGGGCGATCAGTACAAGGTCTCCAGAATCCTAGTCAAAACAGGACAGGCCGAGAAATACATTATCCTGCCCCGCTCTGACCGTGCCCTGTACCGGGAGATTGAATCCGCAACAATTCTAGCCAGAAAAGCAAAAAATGGCGAGGTGGTACCCTGTCTGCCGGCGCCCCGGAAATGCCGTTCCTGTGCCTACCGGGACCATTGTCGGGAATCTGCAGGTAATTAATACATCCACCGAGCAATGCTCTTCAATCCCTGTCCGTCGCGGCACCGTCTAAACTCAGCGATTTTGGTACTCTGAAATCTCCTGCTTAAGGCTGGCATACCATCCCAGCAAATCATCCTCGGTGACCTCACCCTGGGTTTGCTCACTGGCCTTTTGACGCTCGATCTGGGCGCGTTGTTCAGCATAGACATCGTGAAGTGCTTCAACCGAGATGTTATAGCCTTCATGCTCGTTGAGTTGTTTACGAAGCGCTTTGAAGGCAGAAGGGCCAACCGGATGTTTGCGCTTCATTTCAATATCTTTAGGCCGAATATCGAAAACCTTGCCCCAATGGTCGACCGCTTGCTCCCAGGCTTGAGATAAGGTGCAGTCTTTTGTGATGAAGAAGCGGACTGGGTTGCCGGGCTCATTCACGGAGAAATAACACCGCTCCTGATCAATCCGTTCCCCGGTAGTGATTCCCATAGTGATACCCCGGAACCCCACACCACGGCATGGGCGCGTGTTTGGGTGATTCGTTTTTAAGGCATCGATGTATTTCAAAGCCGCCGAGCGGGCAGACCAACGGGCATCGTAATAACGCGCTCGTGTTTCCTGATAGCGATGCCAGAATTCATTTGGAATCGCAGACGCTGGAGGAACCAGGCTGAAGTACTTTTGGTAGCGCTTACCTCTTAGTGTCGCTGTCACCTGCCAGCCATGAAAACCAGAGGATAGCTGGCCTTTCTCATAGAAATGGATGGCCATAGGTCGGTATCAGACCTCCGTTTTGGTTAGTGGAAAATTGCACAAATGGGTCTTACTTCTGAAAGCAGTACGCCAAGTACCAGGAATACGACTCACCCCAGCATTCAGTTTCCCATCAGCGAGGCCCTTTCTCCGCCGGGTCGCCCTCGACTAAAAAAGGATGCAACGTCTTGCGGCGGGCTCAAACAACCAGGAGAACCATTTCTGACTCACTGAGTTTCCCGGCTCAAGGTAAGAACGCCTGATTGCTGAGTGAAGTTCAGCTGGCTGAGGACGCTCATTCCCAACAACACCATGTCGGGATCCATGGCGGGACTGATGGTGCCGGGCACGTTAGTGAACCTCATATCGCCCAGACGGAGCTCCGGTATGATAGTACTCCACACTTTCACCTTACCAGCCGCCGTCTGTGCAACGCCGGGGCGGCCCCGAGTAAGGCCCGCTTTCTGGGCTACCGATTCTGAAATCGACACGGTAGTGGCGCCAGTGTCCAAAATAAAGGTGACGCTGTGGTTATTGATGGTGCCGTCCACCAGATAATGCCCTTGGCGATTGGCTTTCAGCTCAATTTCGGTGGCACCGCCACGGACATGGCTGACCAGTTGCTGATTGGGGTTGTTATTGCGGGCATCCACTCGGTCGAATAAATATGTCACAACACCGATCAATACAGCCCAAAAAACAGCAAAGTAAAGAATGTATCTGATTTCGGGTCTGATGGCACCGGGTTTACTCATCCCATTCCTTGCTGTGAATCCGCGACAGGCTGTTTTCTATTCTAACCCATCCTGAATTCCGGAACAGCCGGCCAACACGACGATGAATTCGAATCAGTATCCGTAAAGTACGGGCCACCAGAGCCGCACATAAATCACGGTTGTTCTGTCGCCCCTCCTCCTCGCGTACGAAAGGATCACGCAGAATCTGCAACGGCGCTCAGTTCAACTGCAGGCTGAGCTGGTGGGAGTCGCACTTTTCGGGCTCATTATCTAAACAAGCCACAATCAAGAGCTCCGCTGTTCTAGGAATGACATTCAGAAACTCTGTGATATCCACCACATGACTTTCAAGCCCCCGTTCTCGCCCAGCCGGTAAGCTTGAGCAGACAAGCTCATGTCTATTGTCAGGGGCATAGTCACACCGGAACGATGCAAACTGACCACAGGCCGTCTGTTCTGAGGAGGGAAAAACACACTGAACCGAAAACAGCTCTACGTCATCTTCCACCTGGAACGCGCCGTCCTCACTCAGATAAACAGACGCTGTATAGGGAAAGGTCTCATCGAACCCGGGAACCGAGAGGTCGTCATAGTAGACATCCGTATTCCAGGTCAGACTGATGATATCTCCCGGTGAGAACTGATTTTCCTGGTCTTCTGAGAACGCGGCCAGATTGAAAACACTCGGTTCCAGTGGTGAACCGGAAAACTCGAAAACAAGTTCCTTGTTTGCGTCAGTGTTGCCTGATGATGAGGATTTCTCGATAGCAGCCCCATCGCCCCCTCCCCCACCACAACCGAGGAGAAGAGAGGTTGTGAGTCCTATTAACGCAAACTTAAGGTGGGGCATGGCAAGGCTCCTCAGAAAAAAATCCATGGTATGCCGGGACTGCGGGGAGTAAATCGAGAATAGGTCTTTCGTTGATGTCCCTTTAACGGTTGAAAAAGGGCCCTCTTTCGAGGGCCAACCTCACTCAACACCCACCACAGGATCCGCGCACTCTCAATATGAGTAATGTCTCATGGGTTTTGAAACCCGCAACCCCAGGGGCAGGCCCGCCTCTATACAGAGTGTTGCCGCCGGGCCGCTTGGTCCTATACTGAGATAAGCGCAGTCGGATCCGTCAATCCTTTGAAGGTCGCTTGGGTTTGGGCCTACCGCCGACCGTGAGTGGTGTTCTTGACATCATATTTTGGCCGGCTCGACCAAGTTATGTTGACATAACCCTTAGTCGTGACCGCCGCTCTTAAACAAAAGCGAACATTGATGCCTTTCACCTATAAGCGGACATTTTCGAGGCGTATTTCACACTGCCAATAATGACCGCTTTCTGATAATGGCGGCACTTTTAGAGCGGTGGAAACGGCTAACTAGTCTAGCAATAAGACCTTGGACTTCCCCCACTTCAGTGGGGACGTAAATTAACCGACATTGCTAAGCAGCGATTGGGGGCAGGTCAGTGGCGCAAGAGCCAGATCCTCAACGTAAACCCGCAGGCCCCGGTTTTCATCAATGACGCAATCAATAACATGTTTGATTGCCGCCCGGTCCCAACGAGGCAATTTGATGTTTTTTTGACATTACTGTGAGGTTTTCTGCACAGCCAATGACCTAAGCTCGGGCTCGAAAAGCACAGCCCGGAAGGGTTTCCTCCTCTCAGGAATGTCGTTGAATGCCCTCTGAAAAGCTCAGTAGTATCAATCCGCAAAGTTCCTTTTTGACAAAAGCCGGGGCCTACGCGCCTCTTATTATCCTATTTTGCTCGGTTGTGCTGATTGGCAGCCTTTCCCGCCTTATGCTTGTGTTGTGGCAGCTTGATCGGGTGTGGGAGACCGGTATCCTGCCGACAGTATTTCTGCAGGGACTGAGAGTGGATCTGATCCTGGCGGGTATGGCGGTAGCGCCACTTCTGCTTGTCCTGCCTGTGTTGGGTCACCGCTACAGCTGGTCTGCCTGGAAGAAGCTCACCGCGTTCTGGGCGGTTCTGGCGATTACGCTGGTTGTGTTTATGGAACTTGCCACACCGACGTTTATCAGCCAGTACGATGTACGACCCAACCGTCTGTTTATCGAATATTTGAAATTCCCACGGGAAGTTTTTTCGATGCTGTGGACCGGGTTCAAGCCCACGGTGTTTCTGAGTCTGGGGTTTACCGCGGGCGCCATTGCGTTGTTCTGGCGAGCACTACGGCCCTGGCTTCGCGCACCTGTACCCTCAAGCCACAAAAAGGCGCTCCTGGTGTGGCCCCTGGTGGTTCTGACCGTGTTTATGTGCGTGCGCTCAACCACAGGCCATCGTCCGGCGAATCCGGCCATGTTTGCCCTGACGTCCGATCCGCTGGTTAATTCACTGATTATCAATTCAACCTGGTCGGTTTCCTTTGCGATTTATAATCTCAAACATGAAACCGAAAACAATCAGAGTTATGGCTCAATCACCGATGAGGCGATGTTGAACGAGGTCACAACGGCTCCCTGGCTGACAGGCTACCAGTTTCCCTCCGAACGCTATCCCACCATGCATCATCAAACGCCTGGCACTGAGAGGGCCACTCCCCTGAATCTGGTGATTGTGCTGGAGGAAAGCCTTGGCGCAACGTTTGTTGAATCGCTCGGCGGCCGGCCGGTTACGCCCCGGCTGGAGGCGCTGAAAAGCGATGGCTGGTGGTTTGAAAACCTCTACGCGACAGGAACCCGCTCGGTGAGGGGGATCGAAGCGGTGATCTCCGGGTTTCTGCCGTCAGCGTCGCGCAGTGTGGTGAAGCTGTCATTATCGCAATCACATTTCTTCACCCTGGCGGGGCTTCTGGAGCGAAACGGCTACAACACCGGTTTTATTTACGGAGGCGAGGCGCATTTTGACAATATGCGTAGCTTCTTTTCTGGGAACGGGTTTCAGCATATTGCGGACCAAGGCGATTATGCTAACCCGAATTTTACCGGCAGTTGGGGCGTCAGTGACGAGGACCTGTTCAACAAGGCAAACGAAGAATTAGAGAGGCTGCATGCGTCTGGCCAGCCATTTTTTCGTCTGGTATTTTCTTCTTCCAATCACACGCCATTCGAATTTCCCGATGGTAGGATCTCGCTGTATGACAGCGAGAAAAACACCGTTAACAACGCGGTGAAATATGCCGACCATGCGTTGGGCGAGTTTATAGAAACCGCGCGCCAGCAGGACTACTGGAAGAATACTGTATTTCTGATCGTCGCCGACCATGATGCCCGTGTGTGGGGTGACGAGCTGGTGCCGATCAAGAATTTCCACATTCCGGGCTTGATCCTTGGCGGCGAAATTGAGCCAAAGCGCGTAAGCACCATTGCCAGTCAGATTGATCTGGCGCCCACCCTGTTGTCGCTGATGGGCCTTGAGACGGATCACCCGATGATTGGCCGTGACATCACCAGGGATCCGGATGCGCCCGGTCGCGCGATGATGCAGTTCAATGACTACTATGCGTGGATGGGAAGCGATTATCGGGTTACGGTTCTCAGGCCAGACCGGGCGCCGCTGGACGGCCTTTATGATCTTGAGTCTGGCAAAACTGACTATCTGAATACGCCGCCTCCGGGAGCGTCGTTCCAGCGCGCTCTGGCATTTGCCCAGCTTCCACTATGGCTCTACCGGGAGCAAAAATACGACTTGCCCCAGAAGGATTGAGCATTAGCGCCGGCGGGCCAGTAGGCTGTTAGCTGACGAGGTCTTTCATTAAAACCAGAAAGACCGTGCCCTCGGCGTCCGATTTTTCCACCTGAAACCTCCAGTTAAGGCGTTCACAAGCGAGTTGCACGATCAGCAGGCCGAAGCTGCTTTGATCAAGCTTTCTGGTTCCGGGTCTGCTGACGGCTGAAATGTTCTCAATGACCGACTTGTTAAGACCTTTGCCGAAGTCCTGAATTCGCAGGGTCTGGTCAGCCACAGCAATGTGCACGTTGGCTTCGGTGTGTCCCAGAGCGTTCTGCAGCAGATTGCGAATAATCATTCTGACGAGGGAAGGCTCAGAGTTCAGGATGACGTGATCCCGGTCATGATGAAATACCGTTCGGCCGTAAAAAGCCGGGTCCAGATCCTTGATGTCGGAAATGATTTCGCCGATGGCCGATACCACATCGATCCTGTCTGAGTCGCCCATTTCCGGTTGTCCGCGGGCAATGCTCAATAGCATTTCTGTGTCTTCCCGCATTGTGCGGGTGGCCTTGCGGATTCGTTTCACCGTTTTTTGGTCCGCTTCCGAAAGTGTCTGGCGCTGTTCCAGAACATCCAGTGCACCCAGAATAACGGCCAGAGGCGTCCTGAGTTCATGGCTGGCAAGTTTAACGAACGACTTTTCCCGTTCAAGCACCGCCTCCATGGCCGAAAGGAACCGATTGAACGCGTCTGCAATCTGATTGAACTCCTGATGCCGATAGTTACGTGACAGTCGCTCCATGGACGCGCCTGGCTCGGTGGCCAGCACATCATTGGTCAGGGTCTTCAAGGGTTTTAACAGATGAGCGGACGCAAATTTCGACACGAACAAGCCTACAAGCATGAGCCCGGCAGCCAGGGAAAGAAGTACGATCTGAATCAGGGATTCCCGGTTTTCCATAATCGTAATGTCTTCAGACACGTAGAGACGGCCTGGTGGTTGGGCGACCGTCTCGACGTTTAGTATTTTGGTTACCCCATCAAACTCGATTTCATTGGAATAGCCGACTGGACGATTCAGCAGATGCTTTGGCAGCATCGACTCTGGCGAATCCTCCGGCAGGAAATAAACGTCAAGGCGACCCGTTTTCCAGGTCTGGAAGGTCGGTTCTGAAATCTGCTGAGTGAAATACTCGGCATCAAGTTTCAGCTCCAGGCCCCGAATGGTGTCCTCCACATCGTTGACGAATACTTCCACGGCCACCATAGAAACCGCAACCGTGACGGCAATAACGCCAAAGATTGTGGTCGACAGGCGCCGGGAGAGCGAGTGCTGCTTCATCGTTCCGCCTCGCCGTCACCTGGCAGGTTCAGGCGATAGCCACGACCATGAACGGTTTTTATCAAGCCGTCCCCGAATGCTTTCTCAAGAGTTTTTCGCAGTGCATAGACGTGGGTGCGCAGAGTATTTTCGGCGTGGTCCGCAATGTCGTCGCCCCAGATCGATTCTGAAAGGGCATCGTGACCGATCAAGCTTGGGTAGGCGCGGATCAGCAGCTCAAAGAGCCTGGCGGGCGTGCCCGACAGTTCGGCCGATTTGCCTCGATAGTTAACGTTGAGTGTTCCGGGGTCGTATCGCAGTTCGCCCGCCTGAAGCCCTTTCAGGCTCGGGTTATAGCGTCGATGAAGGGCGTCAATCCTCAGTTGGAGTTCTCTGAGCTCAAACGGTTTAACCAGGTAATCGTCAGCCCCCATTTCAAAGCCTTTTTCTTTATCTTTGATCGCGCTGAGTGCGGTCATCAGAATGACCGGTTTTTGGCATTGCAGGTCCTGGCGGATACGACGACAAATCTCGAAGCCATTGACGCCGGGAAGCATTAAATCCAGAACAATAACGTCGTAGTTCTGGGTTGCCAGTAAATGCAGAGCGGTGAGCCCATCGGCGGCGTAGTCAAGGCTGTAGTGCTCATCACCCAGAAATTCGAACAGGTTCTCGGCGAGGTCATTCTGGTCCTCGACAATCAGGACGCGCAGCCGCGTCTGAATCAACGCATTGGAAGATTTACTGGTCATTTTGTGACAGTTCCTGTCGATGATTAGTCCCACTGAACGATAGCAGACGATATCGCCGGTTTATTGCTTCGGTCCTGGCATCCTCGATCCATTGTTCCGCCCACACTGGCTCCCAGTTTTTCGGAACGGCAATAAAGTAGGTTTCGTACTCTGAATTGCTTATCGTCGCAGGCAGTTCCTCAGGTGCTAACTCCTGAGCAGTTCCCCTGGAATAGTATCTCGCAGAGAAAGGCAAGTCGCCCAAATAGAAGAGCGGGCTGCTTTGAACCTGCGCCAGTTCCTGGTATTTGAGAACCATTTGTTTCTCGGTTTTCGGCGTCGCGACACCTTGGGTTACGAGTACAACAAAAATCGTCAACAGCACCGGCACGGTTCCTGCCAGCGGCCACCTGAACCTTTTAAACCATGCTAGATCCAGACTAATAAGCCACCGGGCAATCAGTATGGCGGAAAACGGTAACGATGGGAGTGCATAGGTCCAGAGTGTATTGCCAGCCATGGAAAAGAACAGCAGCGGACTGATGGTTGCCAGTAAAACGAAAAGCAGTGCGGGGTCGCGCAGTGCACGCACTGATTCCCTGGCGGTGCCCCGCCGGATCCAGGAAATAACCAGACCGCTGATGGCGATAATACCCCAGGGAAAACTGGCCCAGGTCCAGAAAATCCAGATCATGCCTTTGGGTTGAACATGCGCCGAGCCATAAAGGTCGCCCGCCCAACCGGGATCAACAAAACGACGGAAATGCTCGCCTATAATAAAGTAGTCGAGAAAGCCGGGGGTTTTCCATTCGGCAAGAATGTACCAGGGCAGGACGGCACAGACGGTCAGGATGCTCCCCCAGAACAAGGGGAAGTGTCTCAGCTTTGCCAGTGATGTGCGGATTAATAAAAACCATAAGCCAATTGGGATGCCGACCAGAACCGGGGCTAGTGGCCCTTTCGCTAAAAGTCCAATGGCGAGACCGACGAAGAACAGAGATCGCCAGTAACGGACATGCCCATTCATAACCAGACCGAAACTCACTAAAGACAAGGTTGTGCCGAGCACCAGAAAGGCGTCGGTCATCACCGCGCCGGCACTGATGTATGTCAGGGCCATGGACGAGAACACCAACGCCGACCAGCGAGCCGCTGCCTTCCCCCAGAGCAGCAAGGCAAAATGCCAGGTCAGGTAGACAATGCCGAGGGTGGCGAGCCAGGCTGGCAGCCGGATGGCAAATTCGGAAACCCCGAATAGCTTGATTGAGGCGGCTTGTGCCCAGAAAGATAAGGGTGGTTTACCCCAGAACGGAACGCCAGGTTCAAACCAGGGAGTTATCCAGTCACCGGTTTCGGCCATCAGGCGTGCAATCTCAGCGTACCGTGGCTCCGTTGTGTCGGCGAACGGAAAGAGCGCCATGCCGATAAAGCGACTTGCCAGAATGGCTGCCAGGACAAGAAACCAGGGGCTAAGAAGTCTTCGCATGGCGGTAGTGCCCTTTGCTGATGTTGCCTGATTTGCTGTTTGCTTGCCGGCTTTCGATAACCTCCTCTGTCAGATAGATGGGCCGCTGCTTCGTTTCGACGTAGGTCTTGCCGACGTACTCGCCAACGATGCCAACGCTCAGCAGCTGAATGCCGCCAAGGAATGTAATGATGGCGACCAGCGAGGGATAGCCACTGGTGGCATCTCCAAGCAGTGTCGCCTTGAGCACAATCCAGGCGCCAAACAGAGCGCCTACGGTTGCTGCAATCAAGCCCACGCCAGTGGCCCAGCGTAAGGGCGATGTTGAGAATGAGGTAAGCCCCTCCAGAGCCAGCCCGACCAGTCCTGGATAGTCCCACTTGGTGACGCCCGCTGCCCGGGGTGCGCGATCGTACTGAAGCACGACTGTGGGCATGCCGATCCAGGCAAAAAGCCCTTTCATGTAGCGGTTACGTTCGCCCAGAGACATTAATGCGTCGACCGCCCGGCGGCTCAACAGGCGGAAATCGCCGGTATCGACGGGAATGTTGGTACGGCTGGTGCAATTCAGCAGTCGATAGAAAAGGTGAGCGCTCAGGCGCTTCATCACAGACTCGCCCTGCCTGGAACGACGCTGCATCAGCACCACATCAGATCCCGACTGCCACGCCTCGACCATTGCCTGAATATGCTCGGGTGGGTCTTGCAGGTCGGCATCAATCACCACGACGGCATCGCCTGTGGCATGTTCCAGGCCGGCGGTAACAGCGGCTTCTTTGCCAAAATTACGGCTGAGTTTCACCAACCGCATGTGGCTGTGCTGGGCCAGAGTGCTGGCAAGATAGTTAGCGCTTCCGTCTTCGCTTCCGTCGTCAACAAACACCAATTCGGTAGCTACCGTCAGTGAGTCGAGGATGGGAAGCACTCGATCCAGAAATACCGGCAGCATCGTGCGCTCGTTAAAAACGGGCACTACCACGGACACAACAGGATTACCGGCGAAATTGGCCGGCTGGACATTAGATCCTTTCATGGAATACCAACCTCTGGTAGACGGTAAAGTTCAGTAGAGCCAGCACTGCCGTTGTGGCGAGCTGGGAAACAGTGACCGACAGCAACAGCCCCTGTTGAAGGAAGGAAAAAACAACAAAATTGGTTACCCACGCCAGCAGACACGACAGCACGTAACGCCAGACGGTCTTTTGGTGGGAGCCGGCGCCGGGAAAGGCCAGTCGCCGCTGGAAAAAATAGTTGGTTACTGCGCCACAAATGCTTCCTATAGCGGTTGCTGTCAGTGCAGGCAGTCCGGCCAGAACAAGAAGCGCCATTGAAGCCCAGTGGATAGCCGTTGCCAGCCCGCCTGCAGCCAGAAAACCGGTTACCTGTCTGCCGAGGGTTTGATTTAACGGCGAATTAAAAGCGTTTGATCTCACAATCAATGGGGGCCTGAAAAGGTGCAATAAACATCAAATGTGGTTTGATAATGTGGCCATGTTAGCGTCGGCCCTGTCAGGGAGAGGTGGTGGTAAGGTCAAGGAATTGTCAAAGTCGTGGAAAGCCAGGACAGGACCCGTGGCCTGATCCGAGGCGAGCTTGATTGTGGCCGGTAATGAGTCATGCTTTCAGGGATGCGTTCCCTATTGTTGAGTTCGTCGTCCGAACGAATCTGGACACTATCCCTATGCAAACCCCTATCGCAGCATCAGAGGCGTGAAGACCCAGGGCCGAGTCGACCAGCCCCGATTGCCCACCGGAATCTGGATACTTGGCTTCGTGAGCCTGCTGATGGATGTCTCATCCGAGATGATTCACAGCTTGTTGCCGGTTTACCTGCTTTCCGTTCTTGGCGTTAGTGCTGTCACCATTGGTTTTATTGAGGGAGCGGCCGAGGCGACGGCGCAGATCACCAAAATTTTTTCGGGCGCACTGAGCGACTATCTGGGCAGGCGCAAGGGGCTGGCGATATTAGGTTATGGCCTGGGCGCCGCAACCAAACCCATATTTGCGCTTGCGCCCAGCGTCGGTTGGATACTGACCGCTCGACTGACTGACCGGGTTGGCAAAGGCATCCGCGGAGCACCGCGAGACGCTCTGGTCGCGGACCTGGTGCCCAGCTCAATGCGTGGGGCTGCCTATGGCCTGCGACAGTCACTCGATACCGTTGGTGCGTTTGCAGGCCCGTTAATCGCTATTGGGTTGATGCTCCTCTGGGCCAACGATTACCAGGCAGTATTCTGGGTAGCGGTGATTCCCGCCGCACTGGCGGTCGGTCTGCTGATTTTTGGCGTTCGCGAACCCCAGCAGCCGGTCACCGAGGCGCGCCGGAATCCTATCAGCCGTGATGCGTTACGCCAGCTCGACCGTGCTTACTGGTGGGTCGTAATCCTTGGCGCGGTGTTCACCCTGGCGCGTTTCAGCGAGGCGTTTCTTCTGCTTCGCGCCGAAAGCAACGGGCTTGCCATTGCCTGGATGCCCATCGTATTCGTCACCATGAATGTTGCCTACGCGGTTTCGGCTTACCCCTGCGGGAAACTGGCCGACCGGGTCAATCACCAACATCTGTTAATGATCGGGCTGGGTTTGCTGATTGTTGCCGATATCATCCTTGCCCTTGGAGAGCACTGGCTTTGGACACTGGTCGGCTCGGTGGTTTGGGGGTTTCACATGGGCATGACCCAGGGCTTGTTCGCAACCATGGTTGCGAACGCGGCGCCAAAAAGCCAGCGCGGAACCGCTTTTGGCTTTTTCAATCTGGTGTCGGGCATTGCCTTGCTGATTGCGAGCGTGCTGGCCGGCCTACTGTGGCAATACGGCGGGCCAGCCCTGACGTTCTATGGCGGGGCCGGTTTCTGCGTGGTGACACTGATAGGGCTGGCCATTAGACCAGGTAAAGATAGAACGACACAGGCATGAACCATGGTTGTCGGGACTCAACAGCCTGGAGCCAACTCAATCAGGCGAACACGGTCACTGCCAGATCGCAACTGATCAGCAGACTTTGGCGTTTGGTCGCCCGGATAGGCAATGTCCTTAACCTGGTTTGCCAGACCAAGTTGTTGCAACTGGCGCTCCAGCTCCCCAAGTGTCTGGTTAAACGCGGGCAGCGGCTGAGGGACCAGTTGCCAATCCGCTCGGGCTTCCGCCCCAACCGTTCCAACAAACGCGACCCTGTCCGTAGCTATCCGGACGCCAGTTGGCCAGACCCTTAGAAACTCCCGATCAAAAACGCCTCCTTTCTCGCCAGGCTTGACCAGGCCAAAGCTCTGAGGTCGGTCATTCCATAACCATCCCCTAAAATCGGTGCATGGGTCATTAGAGCTCCACAGAGTAAAATGAGGCCCTCCAGAATGTCCGCTTTTGAGAAAAAGCGCAGGCGTTACGCCCGAATCTGAATGCCCGCTTTGCGACCAGGTTGGCCAGCAGAGAGCAATCTTCTGAGCCATACTTAAAGGCCCTTACCCTCCAAAGAGGGCCACGTCATGACATTTCCTATCAGCAAAGCTCCCTGGAACAAGGGAAAGCTCGTTGGCCAGAAGTTACCGCTCAAACTCGAACAAATATGGGCTATCCGCATTCGATTAGAGATTGCAAAGAACATTCGCGAGCTGGCGATGTTCAACATGGCGATTGATTGCAAACTCCGATCCTGCGATATGGTGAAGCTTCTGGTTCGAGATATTTCCAGAAACGGTGAGGTTATGGATCGGGCGCAAGTCATCCAGCAAAAAACCAGTCAGCCTGTCCAGTTTGAGATAACCAAAAAGACCCGCGAATCGGTCGAAGCGTGGATCGAATTGCGCGGACTCTCAGGAATGGATTATTTGTGGCCGAGCCGGATGCGAAAGTTTGACCATATCACTACTCATCAATACGCCCGTCTCGTCAAAAAGTGGATAACCAGCATTGGACTTGATCCCTCAGTCTACGCAACCCATTCAATGAGACGTAGCAAAGCGACATTGATCTATAAGAAGACCAAAAATATTCGAGCCGTACAGTTGCTATTGGGACACACAAATATGTCGAGCACCGTGCGATACCTCGGCGTCGAGGTTGAAGATGCTCTGGAGATAGCTGAGAGTATTGAGATCTAAAGGCGTAACTTGGCTTCTTGGTCCCTGGATGCCGCATCCGCTGCCAGCTCCAGTCGATGATTACCCTCGGGTTTAGATCAGGTTCCTCCAGTCGCTAAAACAAAAGCGAACATTCGTACTGCGTCTTTAGATAATTGCTATGTTGCTGGGGAGGTTGGAATTGCTCAGTGTGTTTGTGATGTTTTCGCCGCGTTTTTGGCGCAGTTGGATTGGTGGGATGGCCGGTCTTGCTAACAAATTATGCATGGCCAGCAAGGCGTCGAGTGGCAAAAAAAGTCCGCTTTCCAATATGATTTGATTTCACAGTCGTTTGGTGGGATCACCCGGGCGGTGCCCATTATTTTGTTACCATAGCGTCCGTTTGATATCCCTTTAGGTATAGATCAAAAGACTGCCTCGGCTTTCCCGACCGCCATTCCACGCTCGCCAGGAACACTGCCATGCACCACGAACGACTTGACCATTGGCAACACGACCACATTTTTGGTCAGGACAAAAGACGCTCCGGTGAGGCCCGCACACTTGTTGTCGTAGGCCTCACGCTTGCGATGATGGTGTGGGAAATTCTGGCCGGCATAATTTATGGCTCAATGGCATTGTTGGCAGACGGGCTTCACATGGGGTCGCACGCAGTAGCGCTTGGTATTGCTGCATTCGCCTATGCCTACGCCAGGAAGAATGCAGGCAGCGCACGGTTCTCTTTTGGTACGGGTAAAGTTAATGCGCTTGGTGGTTTTACCGGCGCGATTCTACTGGCAGCCTTCGCCCTCTACATGGTCATCGAGAGCGTGGGACGGTTTATACAGCCAGTCCCCATTTCCTTTGACGGTGCGATTTTTGTTTCCATCATCGGCCTGGTGGTCAACGGCGTATCGGCCTGGATATTGGGGGGTGCAGAGCATGACCATGGACACAGTCACGGCCATGATCACGGGCATCACCACGACCATTCTCACCATGATCATAACCGCCGTGCCGCCTACTTTCATGTGCTTGCGGATGCTCTGACATCGGTTCTGGCCATTGTGGCACTGTTAGCCGGAAAATATGCTGGTTGGAATTGGATGGACCCTATGATGGGTATCATCGGTGCCATTCTGGTCACCCGTTGGTCCTGGCATCTGTTGAAAGACACTTCGAAAGTGCTCCTTGACGAACAGCATCAAGACCTGGAAAAAACTGTCAAACAGGCCGTCGAAAATAACGATGCAAAAGTCGGTGACCTGCACGTCTGGTCGATTGGTCCCAACATTCATGCTGCTATTGTTTCGGTGGTTTCGCACCAGCCCGAATCGCCTTCGGTCTACAAGGATCGCATTCAGGCCCAGTGTCGATCCCTGGTGCATGTAACGGTCGAATTACACCAATGCACCGAACACCACGCTTTCGCACCGGAAACTTGCTGAGCCTGCAATGAAGGCAGGGCAGTTTGCGATCCCTATGGATGATTGCTATATTCGCGCTTCGTTGGGGAGTAGCCTGCTTCCGAAGTTCGGAAGAGTTCGTATCAACATAATTGGCCATATGCCATGGTACGAACACCTCTCGGTTGGCGAGACCATCGATATATCCATGCCCAAGGTCGGGCGTGTGGATATATCGTGGACTCGAAATGCCCGACCGGAGCCAGTTAGATGAACCCGATTACCCTTCTTTTACTTGCCTTTGCCATGTCCACAGATGCCTTTGCCGCTGCAATTGGCAGAGGTGCGACGCTAAAAAGCCCTCGTCTTCCAGAAGCCTTTAAGATAGGTCTCATCTTCGGTTCAATAGAAGCCATTACACCATTGGTAGGATGGCTGATCGGAAAGTCAGCATCTGGTTATGTGGAAGCGTGGGATCACTGGATCGCGTTTGCGCTACTGATGATTCTCGGTCTTCATATGATTTATGAGGGTATGAAACCCGAGGAAGACGGCGTAGAAAAGCCGGCGGAAAAGTCCTTGCTCCGGACCTGCATTACCGCTTTCAGTACCAGTATTGACGCCATGGCGGTGGGCGTGAGCCTGGCATTTATCAACGTCAATATCTGGATTGCTGCGGCTTTAATCGGACTGGCAACAACCCTGATGGTGACTATTGGCATAATGCTGGGCCGCGCTATCGGAGCTGTGATGGGGCACCGAGCAGAAATATTCGGCGGTCTTACGCTGGTTGCGGTGGGCGCCTGGATATTATACGGCCACCTGTAAGTTTCGTTTCTGAGGCTCAGAGTCACTTAGGCCCGGCATTCAAACCGGCGAGCATCGGTGATTTCAGGTATTAAACTGTTGCCTTGACTTCATCGATGGCCTGCCGACCTGGCTGTAGAGGCCAGACAGAATCGTCGAGGAAATGTCCGGATGCGATTGATGCGTATGGGTGATTGCCATGTTAACTCCCACGGTTGACTACAATGATATTTGAAATATCCAGCAATCTTGAAATCAGTCCTGAAGTTGTCTCTGAGCTGTTTACGATGGAAGGGGTCAATAGGGAGCTAAGTCCTCTCATCCGCAGACGGCCCCCTCCGAGCGGTCAAACAAGGCAATCTCCGATTGGCCTACTGGTAGGGTGCTGTTTTCAAGCTGGATACTCCTGTTTGGTATCGTGCCTATCGATCGACACAAGTTCTTTTTCGCTAGCATCGATCGACAAGTGGGATTCGCGGAAGAATCCAGCTCGTTTTGCAATAGGTTGTGGCGCCATCATCGGAACATAGATCGATACGGGACGGCATGCAGGCTAACCGACACTGTCGAATTTCAATGCAGGTTGCCCATGTTCACCTTGTTACTGACACCGGTTTACCGGTTCATTTTCAAGCATCGCCATCAGGTTCTCAGGTCTGCTTATGGTCGATCTTTCGATGCACCGCGTGCTGATTAGCACGCACACTATTCCAGACCGCGTCATTCTTGAATTCCGCGGGATAACGTTGGTTGCTCATGGCACTCTCTGCTATGCTCTAATCATAGGCTAGAAGTTTCTAGTGGACCCGGGTAAGTCCACCCTTTACATTGCGCCTTCGGCTCCATTTCATGGGCGCGCATGCTGCAAACGTTAGTAACTTTCTCTTCCTTTTTAATTGGAACTTGGTATGAGGCATGCTGAAAGGCACAGGACAGAACGGATTGGCTGGCTCCGTGCTGCGGTTCTGGGCGCAAATGATGGAATTGTATCTACCGCTAGTCTGGTTCTTGGGGTTGCGGCGGCAGGGGCGGACTCGAAGGCTGTCTTGGTTGCTGGTGTTGCCGGTCTTGTTGCAGGCGCTATGTCGATGGCAGCGGGTGAGTATGTGTCAGTCAGCTCTCAATCTGATACGGAGCGGGCGGATCTTGCCAGAGAGAGTGGAGAGCTCGTTAGGGAGCCCGAACAAGAACAAGCGGAATTGGCTGAGATCTACGTAAGGCGAGGGTTGGATCCAGAGCTTGCAAGCACAGTAGCAATTCAGCTCATGAAGCATGATGCGCTTGGGGCTCACGCACGCGATGAACTTGGTATTTCAGAGGTATCGACGGCTCGCCCGATTCAGGCCGCGTTTGCGTCGGCAGGTACATTCTCGGTTGGCGCGGCACTTCCCCTGCTCATCGTTTTGTTGTTGCCGAGTCACATACTTATGTGGGCTGTTCCAAGCAGCTCTCTCTTGTTCCTTGCGTTGCTGGGCTCACTAGCAGCAAGAACGGGGGGCGCTCCCGTTCTTGTGGCTGCTTCTCGGGTAACTTTTTGGGGCGCCCTGGCAATGGCCCTGACTGCGGGGATCGGTGCCCTTTTTGGGGTGGCCATTTGATTTGCCTACAGTGCTTTGTATCGCCTAAGAAGGCGCTGCTGCCGGACATATTTTCCACTGCGCTCCAAATTTGCCGTAGAGCGCGGCGTTATTCCAAAACCTGAATGTTCGCTTTGCGACCCCTTCGGCCATTTCATGGTGTCAATCTCCGGCCACAATATGGTGGCATGACCAAGTGGTTTGAGCTGTGATCGCGAGTTATCCACAGAAATCGATGGATAAGTTGGCAAAAAAATACGGAAATCGTCGTTACAGCAAGGAGTTACATGGATGGTTAATTTATGATCAAACCAAGTTCAAAAGTACAGATCAAGGCAGCGACTAAAGGAGACTATTGGCTGTTCAGGATTGGCCTGTGCGTAGGATCGATAGCTCTGGTGCTTTCGCTGGTCAGCCAGTCTTTATTTGCTCCGATATTTCTGATGTTGGGTACAGGTTTGTGCCTCTACGGACAGAGGCACGGTGTAGCTTCGCTGGTCAATCATATGGACGGAAAGTATGGAGAGTTCGCTGGTTACCGAATTCTCAGGTGGACCCTCCGAGCCGTGTTGTACTGCGCCGCCTTGATTGTTGGCGCTATTTTTGGGCTCATTACAGCGGAAACGAGAGCTAACCGCCGCCACTCTGGAATAGCCGACATGGTTGAACCGAATGTAGATGCAATTTGGGAGAGCGATCCCGCCAGGTATTATGAAAAGCAGGCACCGGGTCCCTTTGACCGATAAACCGTGATCAGTGGCATCCATGCCTGATTAATCGTTATTCCCTTGTTTTTTGAGTTTGATAACCGCTTTAGGCCGGTTTCTAACCGAGGTCTGTTAACGGGTGGATGTCTTGAGTCTCTCCGTCCAACGACGGATACACAGAGGTACGGTTCCAGGTAGGCCAGGACGCTGGCCATGCCCCCCCTTCTACCACTTGTGAGGACGGGAGCCACTATTCGGCAGCTCCCTTAACCAATTTATGGTCGGCCGCTCCGGCCTCCCATTTTGCTTGCCACCCTACCCGCGCCCCGTGCAGCAGCCATACCTCCAGCTGCGGCTCCACCGACGCCGCGAGAGAAGCCCGTTGCACCTGCTGCTGTACCACCAGCAACGCCACCACCAGATATTCCTCTTAACATACCCGCCCCTGCGTAGGCCATGACGGACAACCAGACCATCGGTAGTAGCAGGATCGATGACGTAGCAACGGTGGAAATCAGCAACGAATTAGTTGCTTCATCAAACCATCCCGCCTGGGAGCCATACATATCGAGGATTCGGTTATCAAACCAGTAGGCAGCTGCCCAGATCGCATTGATGAACTCAAGGCTGAAATAGGTCAGGGCCAGCCCGAAAAATGAAACAAGACCGTAGTTACCAAACAGCATGACAAAAGGTGCCGCGAGAATAATCACCATCTGCAGCATCACCAAAATCATCGGGCCTGCAATCTTGAACATCTGGCGAATGGAGTTTGCCTGCAGAAACTCGTTTGCAGAGGTACCGACATTGGCGATATCGAAGATCTTGTCGAGAACCGAACGCCACTGTGACTGTTCAGCCTCGAAATTATTGCTCATATCGACGTCTGTGCTGGATTTCAGGTTCGCAGCGTTATTCTGCAGAACCAGCTTCAGGATCATGTCTTCTTTGAGCTCTTCGGTCACATTGGTCGTGGTAAAGACGTTGAAGCCCCATGTTTTCCAGTCGGCAAGAATATCGCCAGCTTCGTCCATAGGTATGTCATTGAGAAGTTTGTGTCTTAGCCCCAGGCTCGCATTGACGCCGCCCCCAAGACTTTCTTCACCCAGCCAGACTTCTTTACAGGAGGGGTTAGCACCGAATTCATTGACCTGATCGCTCTGGCGCATCACAGTTTGTCGAGTGAAGCCCTTATCCTCCATCCGGTGCATGTAAGCCGAGGGATGTTCGTAGTATTCGTCCAGGTAGCCCAGCAGGATGTGGCTTCCCATCCAGTCAATGTTCGCCCAGGGTGTCACGTTGGCCGGTAGCTCCGGCGTCGGTGGATTTTCCCGGAAACGCGCTATGGCCTTCTGGTAACACACCTCGTTGAATTGCTGTACTTCTTCCCGAAGCCGTTCGGACTGGATGCTGACGTTAGAAATCCGCATCAACATGTATTCGTAGTTATTCACGCACGTCATGCTCTTGATGGTGGTGTGCGTGATCGCTGTCGAAAGGAACTCCACAAAGCTCCAGGCCACCGGCTTGTGAACCTGCCAGCCGGAAAGGTCACTGAACGTGGAGTTGTAGGCCGGAGACACATTGTTTCCCGTCCCAGAGATATTGGACGGGGCGTTGCAGTCCGGTACGCCGAGTTCATAGCGCACGGTCGACAACTGTGTTGAGAAACCTTTATAAGGAAGCACGCACAACATCAGAACCAGGATCATTCCGAGCAATGTGGTTTCCATGCTTCTGATGGTTTGAGCGGCTTCGCCCGTCGAGTAGTTATCCTTGAAGTTAGAGATGATGGCGACGATGAACGGGACCAACGCCAGTCCGGAACCGACCAGCACGTCCCAGATCGCCTCATACATGTTCCACCCGAACATCAGGGTGTAAATTTCCAGCAGCGTATTGGCAACCATCCCTGTCAGCCCCCCAGACCCAATTGTTGAATCAAAACCAGTTCAATGAAGATCAGCAACAAAACAATCTTCCACCACTGCGAGCACATGTGCAGATAGTCCGCGTGCCGTTTACCCAGGATTTCCTCTGACTCTGAGCCGTTTGCACCTTGTCCTGCGCGAGTTGCCCAACGGGAAATGAGAGGCCAGCAGCCCACTAAAGCTGCGTACATGGCCATCCGATACCATTTCCATTCAGAAATCAGGTTCAGCGTGGATAACTCTTCAGCCGAGGTTTCGGTAAAGACGGAAATAACCATGCCAACCAGCATTAAAGCGATCAAACCGCCGACACTTATCAGTAAGAACTTCCGTGTCCTGTTCATTCAAGGCTGCCCCAGCGAGTTCAGGCCGGTTGGCTTTGCCCTCGAAGGCGCCCGTGTATTCTGGATTTCACGCTCTTCAGCACCAACGATGCGTTGAATGGTCAGTTTCGCAATGGCCTGACGGGTTTTGATTTCATTATCGAGTTGGTCGAGTTCAACCTGCAGATGATCAATTGCATCATTGACCACAGCTTTGGCCGACTGCAGATTGGACACATTGGGCTCTTTAACACCCGAACGAAGCATTTGTGTCAGTAACCTGCCCTGCTCGACCAGGCGGGTGTAAGCAATTTCACCGGCTAACTTCCGAATCATGGTTGGCTGGCTGTCCAGCGGTCGCTTTCGAATCGCCGAAATCACCGTGTCGTCAACCAATACTCCCGGTGGTGCAGACACTCTGTTCAGGTTCTGCCAGGTCATTGGCGTCACTCCGTTCACGAGGTCTTCCAGGTCGTTGTAGATACTGTCCGACATATCCCGGTGCTTGTAGGTCAGGCCTTTACCCGGCGTGGTTTCCAGTTTTTTACAGGTCTCACACGTTCGGATTTCAGTATCACCCACCACTTCCATAGCCCATGTGGCGGCGGCGACCGGACCACTCCAGTACTCCCAGAGCGGTGTCCCCTGACCGGCAGCCGGAGGGATACTGGCCGTGGTGCAGGGGTTACTCTGATCGAACAACACGTTGTACCCGACAATCACGACATCTCGCAGCGCATTGATGGGCGGCATTGCTACGCCCCCTTTCTTGACGCCGCAGATCCACTCCGCCCCTTCGTTACCCGCTTCCAGCCTATCAACTTCATCCTTGGTGGCTTTAGCATCACCACCTTTAGCCCCAATTTGGTAAGCCCACTCGGAAACCTGGGCATTCACTTTGAATTTCTCAAACGGAAAACCCTGATCGCCCATCATGACCGACGCCATTTCCTGACAGGAGGTCTCGGCCCACTCAAAGTCCATTTTTCCCTGCAAAATGCCCTGCTGAAGAAGGTCATACAGTGCCGGGTCCGCTCGCTGGATTGCCAGCGCGGGTAAGGATGCTACCGCTCCGGTGGCCGACTGGATGATGTTGTTCATCATGTTCTTGAAGCCATCGGTGATACCGTTTAACTGATTTGACACCGTAATCTTCGGATCAAACTTCCCGCACTCCATACCGAGATCCCAGCCTGAACCGAAACTGAGCACCGGAACGGTATGAACGGCCGTTGGAGGCCCTGACAGCATTCCGCCTCCGATTCGGTAATCAAACGCATTTTTCAATCGCGGTGAGCTGGTATCCAGCGCAAACGCTGGTGCCACCAGTGACACTGCCAGCGCAAAGCAAACCAAACGTTCTTTAGGGTTTTTCATACACCTATCCTTGTCGTAAACAGCTTACCTGGTGGCGGTCATCAACCACTGTGCCAAACGAGGGTCTGTCCAACCCGCTGGCAGCACTTGTAGGCTTTCCAGAAATTCCAAACGTAAGAACCATCCGAGCTGCGCTTACTAGGGCCCGGCATCGCGGACATGGGGAACTGGGCGCAGGAACTCTCGTTGTCCGGATAAAGCATCTGAAACACGCCCGTGTCCTTGTCGTTCTGATCCAAGGGGCCGGCGGGCCAGTAGCCATCTTCACTGGGCTGGCCAATTGAGAAATACAGGTGAGGTTCAAAAGTACGTGTAATGAAATGCATCGCCCGGAAGGACGTCAGAACCGCACTCTTCAACCCATCGGCCTGTGTCAGAAACCCCATTCTCGGGAAGATCGAGCCGTAGTTATTCGTCATCGTGCCGAGATTGTAGGCAGGTACGCCAACAGCCCAGGACTGCGGGTAGAAGAGTTCTGGCAGGTTCCACCGCCAGGCAATGGAGTCCAGGTTTGAAATGTAATACGGAAAAAAGGGAAACGACCGGCCGGAGCAGACCATACCAAACAGGCCGGTCGCCATCGCATTGTAGGCAATCAACGCGGGGTTTCCGTAGGCGTCGACGAGTTTAAAATCCAGGTTAACGTGGTCATTTTTGACCGCTTCGTTCGATTGTCCGCCTCGGACCTCAGTGACATTGTAATTCTCGACCCAGGAAATCATCGTTGTCACCCAGCTGCTATCCGACGTCCCCTGGCTGACTTGATTGATATCCTGGCTTTCTGTCCAGGGCTCACCATTTGCCCTGTCATAACTCTGAACCACCAGATCGGGGACAAAGTTTTTGACCTTGATGCTGGTGGTAAAAGTACAGATCGGCGGAACCACACAGCTCATCCAAACACAGGCGCCCCGTAACTCCCAGTCCATACAGGACATGGCCGCGGCCATTGTCTGCTGCGTAATATCGATCGTATTGATGACCCCGCTATACTGGTCGTTGGTTTCGCCGTGGCAAGCGATGCACTCAACCGTGCCGCGCTGTTCAAGCAGCTGTTGAGTGCTGCCAATCGTAGTGTCCCGAACAGCGTCCGTGGAGGACGGGTTATAGTTGGTCCAATCTGACGGGTATCCAACGGCCCATCCGGACGCCAGCAACAACCAGACTGAAGCAAGTAATTTCAGACACGGGTTCACCGCCTACCCTCCTTGTTGTAAACCTCCAGAGCGGCCTTGAGCGAGCGCTGGCCGTAGACAACTTTTTGGTCGTTAAACACCACTGCAGGTATTTTTTTGATCTGTAACCTAACTGCGGCTTCGATCGCCCGGCTACCCACTTCAATTTGCTGATAGACGCCCCCCCAATCAGGACTGTTCAACAAGTCGCTGAAGGCGCGCCGGTGGGCATCTTCGTAGGTCTGGAGATTGAGATCCTCTTGCAAGCGGGATCGAACCTGCCGGTTAAGCTCCTCTGTCGCTCGTTGGCTCGCATCCAGCTCATAAACCTCGACCGGTAGCCCGGGAGGCAATGAAACGTCATCCAGCACAAACGTTTCCTGGGTCTGAAATATCCGAAGGCTGTGGATGGGCTCCAACGCCTGGGCATTTCCCGTGATCAGGCTGACCAGAAGGGAAAGGGCAACAGTCGTCGTCCTCACAAGGCTGTCTCCTTCTCGGCGGCCACATCAGCACGCAGCGTTTCCAATACTTCCTTGGCTACCGCGTCCTGGCCCTGATCAGCGTGCATTTTCTCCAGCCGCTCAAGCGTTGTCTCTGCCGCGGTTTTTCTTTCGCGGTTCGGAACGGGATCCGCCGGCTTTTCCGCAATACCCCGGTAGTAGTCGATCATTTTCCCGACGTATTCAGCGGCCTCTACCTCAGTGATTCCGAACTGTTTCATGTATCGGGCACGTTCCGTTTTCTCATCTTTCTCTGTACCTGCAAGACTCAGGTACAACGACGGCGGCACGTTTCGGAACAACGCCTCCATGTTTTCCGACAGAACGACCCCTTCCGTGTACTTCTTGGGTTCTTTGCGGGCCGAAAGCATCAGTTGCTTCTGCTCTTCTGTCAGGTTCTTGAAGCGGGCGATATCCTCAATCTCGTCCTGTGGCATAACCAGACAAATCCACCACTCAATCATGTTGAGCATCTTTTTCGCAGAACTCGGAAAGTCGGCCATGTTTTGAGTCGCCACCCACCACCAGGCACCCAGCTTTCGCCACATTTTCACGACTTTGACGACAAACGGCGCCAGCAAAGGATTGGTTGTTATGATGTGGCCTTCATCGGTGAGCATGACGATGGGCCGTTCGTCATGCTGGTGTTTCTCGGCAAGGTTGTTGATTCGCATCATGATCGATGTATAGGCAATGGCCAGCTGGGCGTTGTAGCCTTCCCGGGCAAACGTCGCGAGATCCACGATGGTCACATCGGTATCGGGCCAGGCTTCACCGTCTGTATTAAAAACCTCACCCTCGAACCCATCACAGAACATCCGAAGGGATTCGCCCATCTCGAAGGCCCGCATTCTCCGGTGCTCCGGATAGTCCCTGTCTTCGTTGATCATCCGAAAGCCGTCAGCCACATCTGAGGTCATGGTTCTCCGACCGGCTTGCTCTGCTTTTCGGGCACCATTGAAAATGGCATCCCTGATCATTCGGCGGTCTGCGCGGGACAGCTTTTTCGCCTCTTCTTCTTCGCCTCCGGTGATCATGAGCGTGGCGATAATTTCCATCTCACCCATGATGTCACGCTGGTCATCACCATCGTCATCGGCGGTTGTGTCCTCGGCCATCATCATCTCTGCCAGAACATCCATTGCCGCTTTGGCTCGCACCTGCTTCTGCTCGGCTTCGTTCAGCTCGTGAAACGATTTCATCACACCATCGCTTCGAATCTTTTCTGGAATATGGGCTGCCAGGTCCTCCTCGCCGACTAATGAGCTATCGCTGACGATCCGAGACCCCAGAAGATCCTCTTTATTGGTCTGGAGAAGTTTGTCAGCGTCCACGAACGGAGGCAGGCATACCCCCGCGCCGGGCTTGAGCTGAACTTTGTTCACGGACAGGCCCTTGCTGGCGAAATAGTCACCCAAAAGCCCGAAGGAGTTACCCGCCTCGACAATGAAAAGCCGGGGCCGAAGCAAGGCCATGATCTGGCCTGCCATATTCGTGATGTGCGCAGATTTGCCCGCACCGGTTGGGCCCAGGATCAGTCCATGTGCGTTTTTCTTTCGGTCTGCGCCATTGAAAGGATCGAAGGACACCGGCTCCCCACCCCGGTTGTACTGGGTTTGTCCCGGATTACCTGTGCCTCTGTGGCGACCAAAAACGGAGGAGAGATTTGCCAGGTGCTGAGACCAAACCGGACGCGTGGCTTTAAAGTTAGCGTCCATGCCGGGCTCATAAACCATGGGCAGGTTGTAAACATAGGCATCGAGTCCAAGAGATTCGTCTTCCTCTCGCACCGGTGATAGCTGGTTGGTCAGAAGGATCGTACTGACTGCGTTGGACTTCTTGCGAAGATCGCGAAGATTCTCACCGCGAATATAGACGCACATCATCGCCCGATAGAGCTTGTGCTTGTTGCCCATTAAAGCCTTGGCGGTCTCACAGTCACCCCGGGCCATCGTCGCATCAACTGACTCACCCTTGGATTTATCCTGGATCCGGTTGATATGGTTCTGAACCTCATCTTGAGGTGTGATGATGATGGTCGTCGCCATGACTGTGCCCGGCGGCATTTTATCCATCATGCAGGACGCTTTACCGGTGGTGAGACCGTCCGGCGTTACCGCGCTGACCTCCCCTGCAATCTGGCCGATTTTCGGTGTTCGACGGATCTTATGAACACGAATGCACCGATGCGGCAAGCCATCGAACCACCAGGTTTGCGAATCGGCATCCGACCTGGGCATGCTGAAAAACAGGGATTCCGCAAAGTCATCACCGTAAGGCAACGCCTCTTCTCCGGGATAACTGGCTAATTCAACAAATTTCCGGCGGTTGCCACCGGTCAGCTCCGGGCGCGGATTGAACCATTTAAGCAGCCACTCATAATAGGTTTTGCCGTCATTGCGCACCAACGTGATGCCCGCATCGCGGAAAGAGGCTTCAAGCTTTTCAATTGTATCGTTCAGCTCTTCTTCAGGCGTCATCCCCGCGTACGATTTCCACTTTGCCGGCAGTCTGCGATAGACCACCATTTTGATACGACGAATTTTCCCGCTCCAGGGGGCATCCAGGACTTCTTTGTCCTCGAACAGGCCGCCTTCTTTACAAATCCCTCTCAGATGGGCTTCCATTTTTTCGAGCCAGTCCTGGGTGAACTCTGAGCCTTTACAGTAATGCTTGGGATACTCCCTCAACGCTGCGATGTAGGACTCCATGTCGTCATCGTCGTAGGTGTACTGCTGTATAATCCAGGGACCGCTGGTCAGCTCCTCAAAACAGTCCTGCAACGCATCCTGAATCATGTCCCGCCGGTTCTGGAGCCAGTTGTAGGATCGGCCCTCGGTCGCGATCGGCATGATGTCAAAGACAGCGCCTACGCTCTTACCGTCATCGAGCAGGACGGTTTTCGAGTCGGTCTGGAATTCGTACCAAGGCAGCTTCTGAACGAACGACGAAGGCCGCCCATACATGCGCTTGGCCTCCAGTGTACTAAGCGGTTTGGCTTTCGATTTATGTTCAATTTGCGCGGGAGATTCAGCTGTTCCCTCTCTCTGGCGGGCATTCCCTGAGGGGGAGAAAACATCTTTAAGTGCCTTGGCGAAATCCATATCGTTACTCTCCGAATTCGTTCCGCATATCACTGAGCTCGCCCGGCATCGCATAGTGGTCTTTCTCCCACATACGGAACTCGGTCAAATAACCGGGTATAGGGACCTGGTCACTGGTGGCCAAGTGCGGAGCGACAAACATGTACATCGTCGGATTGGGAAGCAGTTTGAATCGTTTCTGTAGCTGATTTTTTTCGGAACGTACGTAATCGCTGAGCCGAACGTCCCCCTCGACCATTGGACGGCGAACCAGAGCACGGGTATCCAGCAACTGTCCATCACCAACTCCGCTCATGTGATTTGCATAAACGGCTTTCATGTCCTGACTGGGCTGAGGAATAAAGTTGTCCTTACTCGCGCAACCGGTCAGCGCAACGCTAATCAAGGAAATACTCAGAGCGGCGATTGACATTCGCATAGTGGTTTACCTTTCTACCTTCGGGATCGTAATCAATGGCCAGTTGTTCCGAGATGTGAATCACCAGCTCCGTTCCTGGCTCAACGTAAATGGCGTCAAACGAATTGCTTTGGCGGGCATCAAGCCAATCCGTCACCTCATCGAGGCTACTGGAAATGGCATCGTTCTTTGCGACCACCATGGGATCGCCCGTCAGCCCTTTGGTCTGTCCACCAAGGGCATTGGTTGAGGTGGTAAATTCGGAGTCCGCTTTGGCTTTGGAATAAGAACTGGCCCCCGTCAGGAGAACTTTCTGAGCGAGATAACTTGGCGCGTTTGTAATCCGCTGGCCTGTCACGCAAGGAATACCGTATTTATCCGAAAACCACGCAATGGCCTCTATAGACTTTTCGCCTGGCTCGGGATAGCTCACGATTGTTCCGTCCTGGAACGTGAACGTCATCGAGTCGATCTGTCCGCTGACACAGCTCAGAGTCCAGTCGCCCTTGGCAATCCCGGACATCTTGATGCCAGTAAGACCGGGAATTTTGATGCCATTTGAAGACAGGTTCTCAGGTCCAACGATCAGCTTGAACGGATACGGGTCAACCACCTGCCCCCCGATTGGAATGCGCCCCAACAGGGCTGTCATCGAGACTGAACCGAGTAACGTAGCGTTATCGGGAATGGTGTACGCTTTCACCAGCCGCTCTTCTTTAGACTTTTGCTTTTGTTGTGGCATCTCCAGGCCGGTGACCGAGGAAACACTGCTGGCGCCCAGATCAAAATCAGGCAGCGAAATCTTTGATGGGTCCCGGGGGTCTACCTCGGCTTCCAGAGGATTTGTCCAAATCACTTGATCAAAGTCGACGGGCGAGCCGCTGTCGTCATAACCAAGGCCCGTAGGGATTCCGGCTGAGTTAATGTCGTAGCCGTTGGCCGTGGTCTGGCTTTTTTCATTCGAGCCCTGAAGTTCCTCCAGCCGGCTTTCCAATTGAGCAATCAGGCCTCGCGTGCGATCCTGAGTGTTTTCAAGCTGACGCTTCTGCACCGCTGCATCTCGCTCGGCGTTCTCGAATCGATTGGCAATCCGCTTATTGAGGCTCTCCTCCATCTTCAGAAGACTGTCGATCCTCGCCTTCAGGCGTTCGTTTTCTTCCTGCAGCTTAATGCTGTCCTCGCGAACCGCACGCGTCTCATTGGTCAACGTCCGCATCGTTTCAACGGGAGTATCAACGTCTACACCGAACTCTTCCTGAAGGTAATCCGCTTCCAGGGGATCTATCCCAAGACCGTTATCGATCTGGCCTGGACCGCTCTCAATAGCTGAGAGACCCGAAGTCTCGATCGAGCCGGGATCAGATTGGGCCTGAGAGTCATTGGAACGGCCGCCTTTCATGATGATAACGAAGAGAACCGCAACCACGACGACGGCCAGTGCTTTGACAACAATGTTGGCTTTCATCAGGCTCTCCTTTAGCTGTCCGCTACAGACGCTTGGGTTTCACGCTTCAGGTCCTGGTAGTACGTCCAGGGATAGAGTGTCTCTTTGAGGGACCGTTCAGAGATCAGGTACAACACCGTGCTATCGCCGGGCGTTCCCTGCGGCTCAAGACTGTGGTGCTGTAACGTGGCATGTGAAAACGGCAGGTTGAGGTCCAGATAATCCAGTTGAACCGTTTCGTCAGAAACATTCCGGATGTACAGCGCCGCAAGGTAATACCCGCCGCCCTGGTAGGCCACAACAGGCTTTGAAAGGGTTTTGTAACGGGCCGGGCCTTTGAAAATTCGTACCGCGCCTTTGACCGCAAGCGGCGTTTCCGAAATCCCGGCTTGATCGTGGTGCAGTCGGGTGGGGCCGTAGAGCCTTTGCGCCGCGTAGCGAGTCAGGTCAATGGGCGTAATCAGCTCAACCTTTTCAGGCATAGATGCGGCAGCGTCGTCCGAAGAAACCACATTGTCCGATGCCAGCACGATCCGGACGTCCTCAAGTGATTTTTCTCCATCTGCTTTGTCGGTAGCGATGAGATCGAGAAGGATCACTTTTCCGTCGTCCATGCGTCGGATTTGAACACGCTGTTTATCAAATGCCTCGTAAGGGAGGAAATGAACGGCCCCCTGCGCGGACTGGGCCCGGAAGAGTTTCTTAACCTGCTGTCCTTTGGTGATGCCAACCTGAACATGGGAACCGAACTGAATGGATCGTTCCTCGCCATTATGCAGCTCAATGGTCACCGGCAGATTGTCATAATGAATAATCTGTTCCGCCCAACTTGATGTGGCGACACACAGGAAGGCGACTGATGTGATAATGAATTTCCGCATGTTTATTCACCGATTTCCGAAGAGGTGTTCTGAACGTCATCCTGCTCCCGGCTGCCGCCTTCCAGTCGCCTCGGTTTTTTATAGAAACCGTCAAGCGCCAGGCCCCACAGATTGCACTCGGGATCCACATCCCAGCGCACGACTCGAAGGGGGTATCGAACAAAAATGTCTTTGACGATCTCGGAACGAAACGTCTCTTTTACGTTGACGTCGTAGAACGCCACCCAACTGTCTCCAGATTCCACATAGACTCGTTTGGCCGTGTACGGGCGATCCGGCATTTCCTGAAGTGCGCGAGAGCGGGTGAGCTCGTGGTTTAAAAGGCGCTGCTGATAATCCCGCTCCAGTTCACCCTTAAATCGTGGAGTGATGTAGCAGCTCAGACGCTCGATCTGTTGTTTATAGTTATCGGTGCCTTCAACTGGCCAATTGTTCATCTGTTGCCAGATGTAGTAGCCAAACGCATAAATATTGAATGGATGCCGTTCGTCGATTCCTCGGGTAGAGCCAGAACGAAGATCGGGCGGTATATCCACTTTGATGTGCTCGGGTGCATCCCTCCATCCCATGATCGTAAGAATCAGTGCGACACTTAAAAGTCCGAGCAGTATTCGTAGGGTCAGAATGTGCGAATCGCGACCATCGAGAGCTTTTTTTGTACGCCCCATTGTCACTCCTCCGTCTCCATGTGAATTCGAACAACGGGCTTCTCGCGCCGTATATCCCAGCCTTGGGACGTCTCGATGTAGTTGAAATTGATGAAACTGAATTTTTTCTGGGCTAGTTTCTTCAGATAGACAATATGCAAACCGTCAGGTCTGCGGCGCTTCAGCTCCTGAAGGTATTTCCCTATGACCAGCAAACTGGCGATGGCCATACCCACTCCGATCCCAACGCCAAACAACCCCCACCCGAACGGCAGTAGCACCAGAACGGAGACAGGAATCCAAAAAACTAGGCCAACGCTGATGAGAACAACGACTTCCGTATCCGTTAGCCCCCGAAAAACAACCGGCTCTTCAATGAGCCGGTCGGGGATGAAGTCGATTTCTCGACCCTTCATTCCTGGTTGATTCATCAGAAGATAACGGTTGAGGCTTCGGTAAGCAGGAAGACAACAAAGACGAGCAGCAGCACGCCCATACCACCGTGCATCCCCATATCGCCCCAGGTTTTCTTGCCGTCCCCAATCTCGTTGTAGGTCGAGATCATGTTGCGAGCGACCGCCAGAAACGCGATGGTGCCCAGAATCAAACCAAGTACGATGGCGATGTCATAGGCGTAGCCTTTGAGCAGTCCGATGTAATCGCCTTGGGCTGGCGCTTGGGAGGGGTTAGTTGTCGTCGGCAATGCAGCGTGGACCTGTGTTCCAAACGCCAACATTGCCATGGCAACACCGTGTTTAAAGGCCCGCGCTTTGTGCAAACCTTGATGAATCGCTCTTTCCATTTTTCAATTACCCGGTTGTTTAGGTTGGTTTATTAGCTAACGAGTAGGTACAAAAGAACCATCAACAGAAAAACACTCCGACACCAGATGACGAGCATGCTTGTACCGCTGATTCGCTCCGCACCAAAATCCTCATAGGCCTGCATACAGAGCCAGGCCGTGTAGAGGAAAAACGCCGTCCCACCAATGAGCTGAATTGCATCGAGCATGGCCGCAGAGGTCTGGAAGCAAGGGCCGCCCCCACACCCTGCGCCTTCAGCGAACCACTGCTGTTGTTGCGCATTCATTACTGATGCTCCGTGTAGGATTCACTGAGAGCATCAATAGCCGACGGAATAATGGGCTCCATCGGAACGGTCAGATGATGGGCAATACCTGCCTGTATCTTGCGCAGGTCAGCCAAGAGAGTTTCGTATTCGAACTGGGTGCGTTCGTTTGAGTTGGAACGGGCCTTAGCACTCATAACCAACACTTCAAGAGCGGCAAGTTCTGTTCTGATATTGGAAAGGGCCTCACGCTCAGCCCATACGTCCGCGTTGGACACTGGCACAAATGCGAGGAGGCAAAACAGCAGAAGGTGTTTCAGGTTACTCATCACGAATCCATTGGACTGGCTTACCGGAGATGAGTTGAATTTAATCAGAGCGAGCGGAGGGCATCGGGTTTATTAGGTCAACAGAAGTTGACCTATTTCGTTACGGATTGGCAAAGAAACATTGGCTTACCAAGGACAGAACAGCTGTAGTGAAAGTGAAGCAATGACTGAGGTGATGGCTACAAACGGGCGCAAGATAAATCCAGCAAGAGGTGTTTGGGCGGTAGTGCTTTTCGCCAGCCGGATCTCGGAACATAGCCGTCTCACCCATACCCCCCCGCGGATTCAAGGGAGTATGGGGAATTAGAACAGCCAGCATTCAAAGATACTTTTTGAACTTCGAGGTCATGACCATCAGACAAAGCCCAAAAAGAACCGCAAACGGCGTGATAATAAAGTTCGGATGGATCGAATTTGGAATCGACAGGTAGAGAATCCAGGCGAGGGCCAATACCGGTAGGGAGAATCGTTTTGCCCAGTGATAGACATACCCGGATTCATTCCCGCCACACCAACGCCGCAGATCCCGCTGCATCAGTCCATCGCTGATCCCTACAATGCCGAACAGTATGAAAGCCGGCATCGACAGAAAGAGAATGGCCATTCGAACCAGGAACATGATCAGAACGTAAACTGCCGCCATGAGGTAGTCGTAATATCCTGCTACTAGCCTCTTTACTGCAGCTTTGATCTCACCGTCATCCGGAGACACCGTTTTTACCGCTTGAAGATTGTCGACAATACCTGAATCGATAAAAAGAAAATTCGCTACGGTACTTACGGTTTCACTGGCCGATGAAATCGCACCTTCATTCATGCCGTCCCCGCCTGTCAGGGACTCGCTCAAATACCCAATCTCCGTTTGCATCATGGACTCGGCGTGGGCGTATCCTGGCTCGTCGTAGAAAAACGCCATACCGACCCACTCGATTACTACGGACATAAAGGCAGAAAAAAGGAGCAATCCGATTATTTTGAGAACCAGCTCAATCGTCTTGCCTATGGGCCCTCGCCGCCGGGCCGGGTGTTCAGTGCTCGCCTCAGCCATTACTCATGCCCACCAATTTTCCGCCGTGTGATAGTTTTTATCCATTTCCCGGGTGAGCGCCTGAAGATTCTCGGGCATGTCTTCATCATCTTCCACGGGCAGCGGAAATCTAACTTTCCAGAGTTGACCGCCATCCAACAGGCAAAAAGCCTGCCCTTTTGGCAATGAGGTTATGTGTCCGGGCTCCAGCATCGGTACACGGAGCATTGAGATCCGGTCCTGGGTATTAGACGTGAAGTCCACACTGGACTCGGTGTCTGAGGAATCACTCGCGCCAGATACCGTCATGATCTGCGCAATTTCAACTTCAGGCAGTTGATTGGTGAGCAGCTCAGCTGTTTCCTTTTCCTTGACCCGCAGCATAATCAGGTTGTTGAAGTTGCCTTCCACCTGGCGGGCCTTCGCGGTATTCCCCAAACGAGCCTCGATGTCGCCCCGGGACTGCGTATAGGCGGTAATTTGCATGCCGCTACCGCCCGATTTATTGACCATGGGGAGGAATTCGTCCCCCATCAGTTCATTGAACTCGTCTGCATGTAAGCATACTTTGGGCATAACGTTCGCCTTGCCTTCGAGCATTCCATGTTCGAAGCCGTGCTTATAGATAGATCCACAGACGCTGACCAGGTCTGAGAACATTGAGTTGCCAACGGCTGAGGAGATTTCTGTGTCCGTCATGGCATCCAGACCTATATAGACAATACCTCGCTTACGAATGATCTGCGTCCAGTCGAAAATCGGCCGGTCATCGTCGACATCGAAGTAGTCGGGTGCCAGTAGCTTGCCAATTCTACCTGTGGTGAGTTTCTCAAGAAGGGGCAAAAGACTCGCTACCAGCTTGTCGAAATACGTTTTGTCGTAGCGTAAGGCTGAAAGCAGTCCGTGCAGGATCGGATCACTCACCTGCATTTGCTCAACGTATTTCCTTAAAGCCTCGGTTCGCGGATTGGCATGTTTAGCCATGCGGGGATTGGATCTGTATTGCCGTTCGGCATCAGCGGTCATCGCATTGATGTCTTCCATCCAGCCTTCATCACCGTTCATTGGCAGCCACCAATCCAGGTACTGATTGAAAAGAGGCTCAATGTCCGTCACGTACCGGAGAATGTTGTTGTAGTCCGGGCGCATTCCCAGGGAAACAAGCGCACGAGCGACAATATTAATGAAGCGCCACGCAAACTCCTTGAAAGCAGCACTGTTTCCTTCTGACGACAGCTGACCAGAAATGCGGCCGGCAATTTCAGTGATACGCGAAAAGTTACCGATAGCGTTGTAACGAGCACTGATCTCCGGGAAACCGAGGTGAAACATGTAAAAATCGTCTGTTCTTCCTGTTCGCTTCGCCGCCATATACATCCTGGTCAAAAGCCCAGGATCTGACTTTGGGTCGAATACGATGACGGGCCCTTCGTTACGGCGAATGTCCTGCTCAATCAGAATTTCGGCGAGGCGGCTCTTACCGACTCGGGTCGTTCCCATGCAAAGGGTGTGACCGACTCGCTCTGACATGGCCAGAAGCACTTCTTTTTCGTTAAGTTCAACTGCATGGATGGCCGGATTTCCGCCGACAGCGGGATAAGGTCGCACAGGATTCAGTGGATGATCTTTACTGGTCAATTCCGCAAGGAAGCCTAATCTGGTGTGCTCTATGTTTCTCTCAAATTGCCGAAACCAGGCGTTGATTCGAGACGGCCTCGTGTATTTGGCAAATGCTGGAGCCATCGTATCTTTCAAGCGCTGGGTATGGTGCTGGCCCCAGCGAAATCCCTGCCCCAAATAGAGGTGTTTTCGATAGCAGGGAATCTGGCGCGATGACATCTCAAATCGTGGCAGACGCTTGAGGTTGCGCTGATATCGGGTAACCCGTGTTCCCTGAATGAAGCGGTATACAGCGAACGCGGTTAATACCGTCGCCGAGGTGTAGCCAACACTCGGTGTCATCATCAATGTGGAGGGTGATAGCAGGCAGATCCCGGCCGCACCAATGCTGACACTCATCGACCAGTATTCCACTGGCGGCCTGAGCAGCCCTTCAAGTGGGTAATTGGCCACTAGCGCATAACTCCATCTCGATCCAGATAGAACGGGTAGTGTTTGATGTTCATGTATTCAGCGAAACGGTCACCGGGCATGGGTTGAAGCGTAATACCCTCGCCCGCGATGGACTGTAGTTCGTTCATCTGGGGAATTGTCTGTACGTTTACAACAAAGCCCACGGCATTCTTTGATGCCAGGAACTGGCGGTTTTCCTTAAGCCAGTTCCGGGAAACGGGGTCGTACCCAATCAGGAACATGGCCCGGGAGACCATGTGGTACGGGACATTTCTGGCTTCTTCATCGGTCACTCTGCCGATTGATAGCGATGGCGATGACACGGGAATGTTTGAGGTCATGAACCTGCGGCCCTTCCGCTCTTGTTGCAGCTTTTGCAGTTGGGCCCGAAAGTCTGCTTTCTGGGGCAGAAATGGCTGCGCAGACTGTCCACCAAAGTCACCGATGACCTCAAGCTCGTGGACTCCTGTCAGTGCTTCAGGGCTCGCTTTCGGGCTTGATGCCACTGTCGCCGAGCTCATCATCAGACCCAAGAGAAGCACGCTCAGATGTTTGACCATAGTTTCATAACTCTCTCTCGGTAGTTGGCAGCAATTCTTTTATCCAATGGCTTCTGTGCGGGTCTGTGATAACAACCAATGGCAAGATCCCAGGAATTACACTCGGGGCGTTCGTATTGCTCCCTCAGGTGTGCGGCTGACGCTGTCAGGTTCATGTAAGGATCCAACGCATCCCACAGGTCACTAAAACGATGGCGATGCCAGCGCCAGTTCATCTGTCCAAGACCGACATCGAACTGGTAATCACCGGATTCCACCAGCTGTCGTGCAAACCGATAAGCAGCGGCTCTGTTATGGAAAAAATGTGGAGTGCCCCGGTGGTTAATGGTCCAGGGCCAGGGCAATACTCTGTTGATATGCTTATTGGTGCTGCGGCTTTCATTCAAAATGATCGCGTAAAAAAGCTTTGCAGGAACATCTTGTTCTTCTGCGACCTGTAGATACATTTCAGGTATGTCTGAAGCGGCGCTCGGGCCACTAATGAATAGAAGCATTAGGGTTAGCATACGAACGAGGCTCATGCTTCAAACCTCATTCGTAATCCCGAATCTGACCGGTCTCAACGTCCATCACTTTGACTGCCGGCAGCCGGGAAAGGTCGACACCAAACTCCGCCGCTTTTCCGGACTCAAAGTTGAGGGTCACCTTCCGGGCTCTAACGATTTCCGGATCAATCTTCATGTGATTCGCCCAATGGCCGATGGACTCGGCTGTGGCATCACCGGCGAACCAGATATCAAGCCGGGCGGTTCTCGAAACGGAGGCACTGACTTCGTGAAAAAGGTCTTCGCAGTCTTCCAGGCAATCATCCGTAACAAAAAAACCAATGTACTGAGTCATTGAGTTGTACTTTCTGTTCCAGTCCTCAATCCACTCTCGGTTGTCGATCACCGGTTTAGTCCCTAGCAGCTGCTGAGCGGCTTTCTGGCGCTCGACCTCAAACGCTAACTCCAGCTCCATTCTTCGGGATTCAACCTTCATCCAGATCTCGGCATACCGGGCACGCTCTTTGGGATCGGTCTCGGACACCCCCAGAGCGGTCAAGGGATCAAGGCCGGGCGACCAGACACCCCTTGGTCCACTCATAATCTGCTTGTACTTTGTCCAATCACTTTCTTCGAGCATCCACTGTTTGGCGAGACTTTTCTCTTCGTTAGTGAGGATGTCCGGAGAGTTTCGATCCAAGCTAGATGATGAACCGGAATCAATCTGAGAGCTTCCGGAAAATGCCGAAGGCGAAACCTGAGCCTGAACCATCGTGGATAACACCACCGCTGACGAGATCAATATCGCTTTGCCAAGATGCATGAACCTATCCCCCGCACCCCAGGTCAACGGATTCGACAGGTAGTGTCTGGCCAGACTTAGGCACACTGAGGTCGGATACCAGCACTGGTTTGTCACAACCCTCAGGCTGAATCGGTTCAGGTGTCAGGTTCGAGATGTAGTAGCCATCGTCTGACCACGCAAAATAGCCACGCTCGTACCCAACGGCAGCGTTTGTTCTCACCAGCTCAATATGTGAACTTTGCTCAGAATCTCTAATGTCTGCCGCAGACTGATCGTTTATAAGGATGTCCCCGCCGACGAACAGAATGAATGCTGATACCATTAAAATTGGTTCCATGCTTCACTCCACCGCCAACCGGCGTGTTTTACTTCCAGACTTGAATATCGCCTCATTTCCTACGGCACCTTGTAGACGCCAGCCCTGGTAATATTCACCGGTCTGTAGTGGGATCCATCCACCGTTGCGATCGCGAAGAACAACATACGGCTGACTCCCCCACATATCGATTGAGGCAACCGTTGCACCTTCCAATGAATGGTTGAGTTGAGGCTGAGGAGCCGGAGCGGCTACTTTCTGGACGATGGTTTTTACAACCGGGCGATCATTCAGGATTTTGACCTGCTTGCCCATGTTGTCGATATCCTGGCGATGTTCATCAATAACCTTTTTCTGGGTATCGATGACGGTTTTAATACCTCCCAGCTCAACTTGGATGTCCTCGATCGCAACCTGCATCGTTCTAAGATCCCGCCCGAATTGCTCAATCGTTGTCACTCTTGAACCGTTGTCCTGAACGATCGACTGCGTGTCCGACAAGTCTTCAGCGATTTCATTGTCGCGACTTGCGAGAGTAGACAGGCTTTCTTTGATATCGCTAATCGACTGACTGACGCTAACTTCGCCTGTTACTTGCTGGAACCCGATATAGCCACTTGCAACGAGTGCAGCCAGTGAGAGGGTTAATGCGGACACTATGAGAAACTTTCCGCCGCCTGGATTCGATTTACGACTCTTTTGGTTCGGCTGTTCTGAAACGGGAATGGGTTCCGGTTCCCCGCGAGACTCGACTTCCGGTTGAACAAATATCTCTTCGGGCAAATCCAGAGTCGGGTCTTCAATACCTCCACTCTGGACCGCGACAGACTCAGAAAGTCCAGCTTCTGCGAATGCATCATCAGACGCCGCCTGGTCAGCCCGATCTCGACGTTTACCACCCTCAATGGAGCGCATAATACTTTGACCCAGCTTCGGCATTACTGATTCCTCGCAACCAGGTTCGACGCAAGTTCAAATGCAACTTTCCGGTGCACAGGGTCAACGACAAGTTCGAACGCCTCACCGGAGAGAGTGGTCAGCGCTTTGTCGAGCGTCATTGGTCCTATTTTTCGATGGATTGCTGGCAACGGGAGGTTGAGCAACGCTTTAGCCTCTTCGCTTAACACCGCCGCATCCGCCAGGACATACCCGGAACGTGCGAGTAAAAACTCAACGGTTTGTCCGACAGAGCTGACTGATTGCGGAATGTTGGTGCGGACCACGACCTTTAAGGGATTCAGTTGATCTGCCGGCGGGATATTCTTTACGTAGCTGTAGCGGCCCGTTTGAATCCGCTCAACAGTTTCATCTGGACTTCCAGGGTGTGTGTCTGCCTGTGCGAATGAGCTCAAACAACTCAGAACTAGGGCAAGTGAGATTGATTTCATTAGAGTTACCTCAACACGGTTAAGCAGACTCACGGTAACTCGGGGATGGGCCTGTCTTTGCTTTTTTAGGTCAGGGCCTGTTGACCTATTCGGAGGGTTATAAAGTAGTTAAGGGCGCGAACGTAATTGCTGAGGGGAGATCAATCAATGATCTCCCCTCATTCAATAAAGACTGGGCTCAGCGAAACCCATATTTGGAGACTGATCCGGAAATGGGGCGGCGGGATCGTTTTTCCCCTAGTTTTTCGTGCGGGCCTATAGCACTCGCACGGCATAGCTTCGCTACACAAAAGCCACTCGGCGTTTGGCGTCATCATCATACAAGAATCGCTTGCTTGCTGACCGAGTTTCCAGCATCGAGAAGGTTGTATTGTGAACGCTAACCGGACTCCCCTACCCTGCTTCGCAGGAGATTCGGGTTAGCGCTCAAAATAGTGCAGGTAAAAGCAAGATTGCCTAATCCGATGCCGGGTTGGCACAATGGAGGTGTTGTCCAGAATAGCGAAGGGACTCTTCGCAGATAAGCCCGTAGGCTGGGGGTATTTCAGAAACTATTACAGAAGCCCTTCCGTTTTTCAACTAAACAGCCAGCTCTTGCAGCTCAGCGATTTCATTTTCTGATTGCTCAATTGAGTCTGTCATTGCCTTCAGCAGGCGCAAATTTGCATTGAGATAGATAATCTCCTCCTCCAGAACCTTCAAGTGACGCATCTCTTCGTGATCGAGACTTCTGAGGTAGTCCTGAATGGAGACTGCCGCAAGTCGGACATACTTCCGATCCCGTTTGCTCGATCGAAACCGCCAAAAGTATTTTCTTGTCGTTCCGTCTGATCTCGAGCTGATCGCCAACTCAAAGTTTTCACCAAAAATAGTCGCGAGATCATCCCCAATCTCTGATGCCCTCGCATCCAACTGTGCTCGGAATTTCTCGATCTCGGCCTTGTAGAGATTACGTCGAGCACCACTATTATCCTTAAAAGGTATTAGTAAATTTATATTTAAAGAATCGGCCATCAAATTTCTGCCCCTGATCCAACCACTGATAACCGGTTCTGATCCAGCTCCAGGACTGGTTATGATCCAGGATCAGTCCGGTTCTGATCCAAGTACCTATCGAAAAAAGGCGCCGAATGAGGGCGCCTTAATAATTACGTTTCTCAAGCACTCATGCCGTTGCAGAAGCTTCAGCTTCCTGTTCGGCAAGAACTCGGTCTAGCTCTGACTCCAGATCAGTCAAGCGAGGATCCTGTATTTTTCCTTTCGCCTTAGAGTGTCTCGTCAGTTCACCGCCAAGCGTCTGGAGCCTTTTAACCGGTAACGTCGGGGCATTATCCGATCTTGTACTGCCTTCAAGATATCCGATCTCCAAATCACCCATCAGCTCTTTCGCTTTTTGCGCTCGCTGATTGTTTGCTGCCATATCGTCCCGGGTCACTCCGGTATGGCGATACCGATAAACGAGGTGCAGGACTCCTCTTACTCTTTTCTCAACCCTAGCCAATGTCTGGAACTTCTCCTTATTCGGAAGCAAGCCAATGTGATTGGCCAATAGAACACTCAGAACAATCTGATCAACTTTCAGCAACTGGTACACCAACTGAAACCCCAACCTTGAAGCAAACCGCACTGGAACTACTGCTGGATTCTTACTCGCGACATCTGGCAGACGCATTGCAGGTGGAATGTTTTCATCAATGAACGCTTTAATGTCTTTCAGTTCTTCATCCAGATCTTCGGAGAGGTGCTCGATGCCCTCCTCAATCTGAGCAAAGTGATAGTCAGCGTAGGGGTCGTCCTCTCTGATAGCCTGCTCAATGGAGCGAACTCGGGAGCAGAAACCGGGCAAGCCCAGAATGCCGTGACGATTCTCTGTCTTTTCACGGCCTTGCCAAAGCCTCAATGCTGGCCTTGTAGCTAACTCGATTTCGATATCCTGTGTCGGAGCAATCGATGCCATTTTGCTTTTTGCTTCTTTCGTCATTGTTCTGTCCTCAAGCGCAGATTCGGGAGGCATTGCTGTGGGCTGTTGCAGCAACTTGTTCGATGATTTGGACTTCGCGGTAAATCTGCGAAAGCGGGATTCCCGTGCTTTTAGCAACGACAAGCATGCGCTGGCGATTATCGGCAATCGCTATATTGGCTAACCATGAATCATAAACTCTGCGCTGTTCATCGAGAGTCGTGGCTGGAAGGCGCCCTTTCACAGTCGGAACATTCAGGAATCGTTTTCGGCTTGCAACCTGGGTGCTTCGAAGTCCAAACAGCTCAGCCATCATCTCTTTGCATGCGCCTCGACGAAGAAATTCATCGATCATGACATAGCGCTGTGCTTCCCTAGCCTCTATTTCAATGATTCGCGTCAGCTTAGACACATCAACAGGAAACCATTTGAGATTAGGCACGTCCCGGACGTAATTTTCTGAAATCGACTGGATCTGATCAGCCTTCAACTGATCCAAAGCCTGCATCGCTTCAAGCGATAGGCCCAGATCTTCCTGTAACCCGAAATCCCCTTCTCGGCAGGACTCGAGTGCGCTAACCAAAATGGTGGAAAGAAACCTTGAAGATTCAGTTTTGAGTTTTACATTGGTGGCCACGACGTTTTCCCCTGTGTCGGCTAACCATGGGCCATGGTTGTTAGAAAAGCCAAGCCCGTGCGCAGTTATTCGCCACGGAACCCCTCTTTTCGAACACTAGAGTAGACCTCGGAACTCGAGAGCAGCATCCGTACTTCAGAACAAACTCTATGCCATGTTTTTTCGACATGATTAGCCCGAAGAGGCTTTGTGTCAATTTTTTTCGACTTATTTAGAGTTTAAAAATTTATTGAGACGTTTTTTTTAGACATCGATCACGGTTGTGAGGCATAGCACAGGCCTGGCACGGTAGACGTAACACCAGCCTTCAGACAGATCTGCTCGACGTTCGCAAAACTTTGCAAGGCGCATGATGGCTTTCCATGGCGCCCTCGGACGAAATGCATATGGAGGCCCGCCCTACCCTCACCAGCCGCACTCTACAGATGACAGCGATCTTGGTCCGATCTAACCAAAAGAATTAGTCATATGACTAAACGCTGATGATTAGGCCTTCCCACAACGTGACGTTTTATTTTTTAGTCACGTGACTATAATGATAGGCAAGGATGCTACCCCACTCGGTTGCAACCCATACCTACACGCAAAGGTCGGTCAGGATGGCACATTTACCGCTTTTAACGGACGCCGAAGAGGCAATCGACTACTACAAATCCCAACCACACTCCCCTTCTGACGCTATCACAGCCCACGTCATTCGGATTCTGGTCCAGGATGGATACAAGAACAGAGACATCCGTGAAGCCCTGGGTATTGAGAAGGTTTATACAGTTACTCATTTCATCAGAGTCAGCCAGGCTTTAACCGATGGGGAAATGGATCTGTGGTTTAACAATCCTGATCGAATTACCCTGGGTCACCTTCGTGCCATCGCAAAGCTCGATTTCCCAACACGTGAGAAGCTGTTGAGAAAACTCTTAGTAGCCCGCTCCCCTGTCCATGAATTTGAATCAATAGCTCGTGGGGATACGCAGGAAAAGGATGTCGATATTGCTCGGTTTGCCAGCACAATGAGTGAAGTGACCGGCCGCCCTACAGACATTCGATTCAACAAGAAGAGAAAGAACGGAACCATCACTCTGAACTTTTATGACCTGGATGATCTGGATGATCTGTGTCGACAACTGGGTTTTAATCCATCGGAGTACTTTTGATCTCTCATCTCAGATCCCGAATTCCTCACGCTTTATTCCCGGGATTTAACGGAAATTCTTCCCCCGTTTTCTCTCCGGTTCCGCCGTTAAAGGAGGAAAAAGTTTCCCTGATTTCTCAGCTATGTTGCCCAAAAAGCCGGAAACTTTTTCCGCACTTTTAAAGGCGATCCATAAACATACCCTTTTCATTTCAAGTGGTTAGGGGTAAAGAAAAGCCGGATTCCCGCGGCGGGAATCCGGCTTTTTGCTAAAGATTCCCGCAACGGGAATCTCCGGGATTTCCTAGCAATTCCCGTCGCGGGAATTGCCAGAACCTCAATTGCTCTCGTTAAGTTCAACCCCTAACGTCTTTGTCAGAAACTCCACAATCTTCGAGAGAGATTCTTCGTCCGCACCATCAATCTCAAACTTTGTGGTCCCCTTGTTAGTAATGCCATGCTTCAGAAAACGATCACCTTCAGGCGACTTGTACAGCACAGGAGCTTTAGCTTTTGGCTGGGCTTGCCTAACTCGAACAGAGCTTTTAAGCGCTTTGATAACCTCCTCAACACCCAGCGACTCCCCACCCTCTTTCATCGACTCTTTGCGAAGCTCTAACAGCTCATCCACTTTGGCTAAAAGGGATCTTTCATTCTTCTTTCTCAGCTTCGAAATCATCTCTCCATAAGAGAGAGGCATATCAGAGGGTGATGGCAGAATGCGCACAAACTTTTCATCAAGCTCAACACACGCCTTGTATCTGTTGATATTTGACGAACTAATACCCTTGGCGGCCCCCAACTGTGTCCAGTTGGCAAACTCACCATCATTAATTTGCCGCTCCCAGGCTTTCGCTTTTTCGAAATAACTAACATCCTGATGCTTGTTCTCAATGACACTCAATTCACGTACGTCGGCGTCTGGAACGTCCCCAACAAGAGCCAGGTACGGCTTCTTGGCAAGCACAGCCGCCTTTAACCGCCGAGAACCTTCAATGAGCTCAAAGCGACCATCTTTCTTAGGCCTTACAGTGCCGGGGAACTGCTGCCCTTGTTTTCTGATAGATGGAAGAATGTCTCTCAGTGAAATCTCATCAAGAAACTCCTGAATACGCTCATTTTCCGGAGATACATCGATTTTGGATGGGTCAATTCTCTGAAGCTCGAAAACCACTTCCTGCTGAGTAACAGGCATTGTCAAAACAATAGGCTTGCCCTTCTCCTCAGACTCTTTGCTCTCAAGAAGGCGTAGAAGCTCTTGTTTCTCTTCCTCAAACTTCGATGTAGCTTCTTCAAGCGCCCGCTCGGCTTTAGCCTTCTCCTCTTTCAGCGATTCTGTAACAGAAATTGGGCGCCTTTCCCCCTGCATCGCACCAAGAGCTGGCGATGGACGCCTCCTCTTACGAGTACTGGATGACGAATCCGTTTCTTCACCCCCACCAGGGAGAAGCTCATCGATATTTCCATACTTGTTAGGCTTAACCATCTTTAGGCCTCCTTATCTGACAAGCGGTTGGCTCTCTTAAGGTCATCACGAGCGAGATCCGCACTAGACATAATTTCGTCGATTTTATCCAAGTGTGATGAGCGCAAGGCATCCTCGAAACAAGTTTCCCAGACCGCATCATGCATTTCTTCAAAGAGCCGATCGAACATCTCTATCGTTTTCTTCAGTCGTTTTCGGTTATCTGACTCAGCGGGGTTCTTCTCATAGATGGAGTAAGTGCTGGTATTGGCCTTCCCTATTTCATCCGAGGCGTGAGCCTCCGTAGATAGGACATCACCTCTCTCAACAGTAAAAACGCGACGGATTATTTGCCCCATAAAGTGGGCGTAGCTTGATCCGCTGTATTTTGTGATGAAATAACGCATATCCGGAATGTTCGGATACATTTTTTCTTGCTTGTACATCTCAGCAGTCTCCGCAACCAGGCCGGCAAACTGAAGCGTAGAAGCAAAATCCAACATCGCAGCCGGTGTTGGGACGAAACAGACATCACAAGCGCTTACAACATTCAGCGTTGACAGGTTTAGTGAGGGGGTGCCATCAATGATAATGAAATCGTAGTTTTCACCCACTTCCAACAGGCCGTTTCGTAATTTCATGATGCGATCCAACATTGGTACGTTGGCTTCATTCATTACGGAAGGCATCAAAAGATCAATATTGAGGTTTTGAAGGCAGGCAGGAATGATATCGATGTTATCCCAGTAGGTTTTCTGAATTGCATAGTGCAAAGACCTCGAAGCTCCTTCCGGATGGCCTGCTTCGACTAGAGCTTCATCGTCTTCCAGAAAAAAAGGTGCGACAGTGTTTTCGTAATGAACATTGTCATCAGGGCGTTTGCCAAAATAGAAGCTCAAAGAACCTTGGGGATCGGTATCCAGAAGCAAGCAGCGATACCCGCGAATTGCGAGGTACTGTGAGAATAGGTGGCAGGTCGTTGTTTTCTGAGACCCGCCCTTCAAATTCAAAATTCCAGCAATCGCAGCAGACGAACCCTCTGGTTTCCTGGGGGCGGTATTGAAGACACGTTGCATATGGTTGATATGGTTTATGGTGTAACCAGCTCGTACCTTCCTCGCCGTATCGCTGCGATATTCTGGTTCAGGCAACCGACCATCTTGCTCAGCAGCATAAAGAAGGCCTACACTAATTCCTGCTAACTCAGCAGCTTGCGTGGTTCCATATCGACGCTGTTGAACCCTATCATCAACCTCACTCTCCTCAAGCCAGGTCAAGTCGTGCTTATCTATCTGTGCTTTCTTTACAAGGCCAGGGATCTCCTTCATGATTTTTTCACCGCGCGCCACGACCGTATTGATCTTTTTCAACGCAGCTTCGAGGTAGCTCTTTTCCGAATCATTGTCAGCCATATTGATACCCTTCCTGATTATTTGACATCCAGAATACATGTAGGATAATCATAGTCTAATGTTACCGAATGCCTTTGAAAATGCCTTTTTGGTGACATACACAAAACCAAGCGATTCATTGATAATTTTGGCTCGTAAAATCCGACGTTCGATATCGGAATACCGGACACTTAGCTTGACGCGGAAGGGCACATGGACAGGAAGGTTCTCAAACAAAAAGAAAAGTCTCAGCTGAAGCTTGATCTTTTCGGGCTGGATCCCTTAATAGATCAGAATTACAGCCATTCCTTCGAGATCTATGACACCGTAGGAAAATTCGAGTACGACAAAAAGAAGAAATATCGGCTCTCAGCTGCTGCGGATGACACTGAGTTCGTGCGGCAAACGGAGTACAACGGCTTAATCATTAATGTTTCGGTCACCGATGCAAACATTGAACGCATTATGCCCGATGGCACAAAGAAAAGAGTCTTTGTGCGACCTGGAGCCAGAGAAGAGATCATTGAAGACGTACTTCGAAAGCTCGCCACAGAGAGAAGGGCAGAAGCCTATGAAATTACCTCGGGTGACAGCAAGGGACAGCAGTTAGTTGGAATTGAGTTCAGCCTTTATGAGGTCTATGAAGAGCTCAAACGGATCAATAACGGTAAGGTTCAATATTCTTACTCCGAAATCCGTGAAGCAATCACCGTACTAAACCGGGCCCATCTCCAATTCGATGCCGAAGATGGCTCCATCAGTTTTTCGGCACCGTTCCTCCCATTTCTAGCCTTCGCAGAAAAGGCCACGAAAGGTGAGACCAAATCCTTTGTTTGCTTTCATCCGATGGTGACCAGCATCATCATGACTGCAAACTACCGTCGCTATAACTACAAAAAGGCTCTTTCTTTTAAGGGACAGTACACACGTTTGATTTATAAGCGGCTGTGTAATCGCTGGATCCAAGCCGGGCCGGGGAACCCGTATCGCGTCAAACTTTCAACCCTGGTTGCCGCCATGAAAGCTCCCTACAAAAACCTCTACCAGGATAAAGCGCTCCTGCAGGACATCCTTGAAGAGCTTATCGCTGAGCGGGTGATTGAAAGCTATGAAGCCACACCAAAGAAGATAAAAGCCAAGATCGTCGACTGGCTGTTTGAGTTAAGAGCTACGAATGAGTTTGCAAAGCAGCAAGCGGCCAGTAACAAAACAGCAAATCGCATTGCTGGAAAAGCACAGGCCCAGATCTCAGACAAGCGAGATCATCAACAGGCTGACGAAAAAGGTTGGTGGTCAGAAGCGAGGGCAGGGCAGGGCGACGACTCAGTCCAAGATATCGATCAGATTCCTTTCGATGAGTAAAGCCTAAGACTCCATCAAGTAAGCCCCTTACGAAACCACCAGCACAAAAGCCTCTCCTTGCCTTTTCTATCTCAAACCATAGTTTTTTGGCTTTAAATCTTGTCTATCCCAGCCTGCAGTATTTCCTGAAGAACCCACTTCTATCTCAAACCCAAGCAAACGGCTAACTACCACACGCCTCCTTTCTCAAACCCTAGTACTCTGACCCACCTAATTTAAACTCCTATCTCAAACCTGAGTAACCTTTAGGCCAAAAATCGAGCAATTCAGGAATTTTTTAATACGAAAAACACAATACTAGGGTTTGCCATAGAGTTTGTTCCTCAGGGCTTGTCCCTTGTCGCACAAGGGATTGGAGGCATGCCTGTCTTAGAGTCACCATAGCTTGCTCGCTAGGCTCAGATCCCAGGAACACTAAGGGCATACGTTTACTATCGCTTGATTTAAAAAAGCATTGAAGTGTCCGAGAAGAGTTTGCTGAAGCAAAAAAAATAACTGGGGGGATTGATCACTAAATAGCAGGGAAAAATACTTTAGATTTTCAAGAAAATCTCTATCCTATTGTTTTATATTGTTTTTTTGTATTTTTAAGGAGGCTGTCGAACCATAGCTAAAGAAAACGCTCGAACTGTTACTAGGGTTAGAGATAGAGAATTACTAGGGTTTGAGATAGAGGTCAAAAATATTACTGCGGTTTGAGATAGAAGTTGATAGATTGACGGTGCTCAGGCAACTACTAAGTAGATTTTTGTGGACAAAGCTGTGTATATCATGTTTATAACCTGTGGACAGGAATGTATAAATTTGAGTGTTTAGGGTTTGAGATAGAAAAACACTAAGGTTTGCCCGAGCAATTCACTCTGTTTAAAGAGAGCGGTTTACTCTGGTTACACGCAGCAAACTACTAAGGTTTGTCATAGCAGTTTCTACGCTAAACCGTTATCCCACAAGGCCTACAGGCCCGATCGCAACAAGGTCTTCCGTAGCACTACCGTTGTTAACCCGTTATTAATCCGTTTTTGTCTTTAATAATCAGAGAAAAAAACTTGTCAGCTTTTTTCTTTAACCCGATCTACGATCCACAATACTCCGCAACAAGCTACAAGATTTTCTGACATGATCAATTAAAGAATTTTCTCAGCAGGGCAGGGCAGCCACAGATGTCAGCTGAACATTAATCAACAACAGCCGCTCGAGCTCTAAGAAAATGAAACAGGGCCGTATGCAGAGCACGAGTAGTATTACAGTTCCAGAAAGACTGCAGATGCATCAACAATTCCGTTGACTCACAGATATAGTAACTTTTGCTGACACCATTCCTCTGAGGGGCAATGGGCATCAAAGAGACCCGATGCTCAAAGGCCCAGGCTACTGCCGAGTCCAAAAGCTGGTATTGGTAATCGATGGAATCATCCTTCGCGCAAAGCATCTTAACCAGCCGCTGATCTTTTGGATCAATCTTCAAAGTGAATGGGACGAGTTTCGGAATAGCCACATCTGACTCTAGGGTAGGGGGTTAGATGCCCAATTTTCTAACACCAAGCTATTACGTTCACTTCGTTTTGGGTCATCTTGATTCGACCCTTTTTAGTACAGGTTTCAATGGGGTTCGATCAGAATCACTCTGCGGAGGACTCTATGTTTAAACGATTGATGCGGAAAGAACTAACTAGCTCACCAGAACCCAAAACACCTGAATACGCAGTAGCCCTTTCAGGTAAGGATCTATTAAAACAGCCAAAAAGGACGGAGCTTATCTCGAGGGTCAAGAGATTGTTCAGTGTCACGGAGCAAGTGTGGAACAAACACTATCTTTACGCTATTGAGCAATTCGCCGAGCTAGTCCAGGAAGTCCCAGCCTCCGAGATTCATCACCATTCAGAGTCAGGCGGATTAATCGATCACACTCTGGAAGCACTCTACGCAGGCGTCCGCATATCCCAGGGATACATCCTGCCACCCAACGCGGAACCAGAATCTATTGCGGAGTCCGCGGACCGTTGGCGATTCGCCGCCATGATCGCAATACTCTCTCACGATTTAGGAAAAATCGTTACTGACATCGAAGTGGTCTACCGGTTACCTGAAAAACAATTTCAGATTTGGCACCCTTGGTATGGAAACATCCCACCAGGTGCTGCGTACCGTTACCGGTTCAGAAGAAAAATCGAGAACACACGGCTAGCCAAGACATTGCATGAGAAATCAGCGATGTCGCTACTACCAAGACTTCTCAGCAAGGAAGCTGCCACCTGGCTATTCAAGGATCTAGAGTTAATTTCACAGTTGTTTAGCACAATTTCACATTCTACTTTTGGAGGTCAGGTAATCGCAGAAATTGTTCGTGCTGCTGATGGGGCAAGTGTTTCAAAGAACGTTGGTGCGAATACCGGCAAGAAAGCTGATCACACAAACACAATCCCACTCTATGAAAAGCTCATCGTTTCACTCCGTAAACTGGTTAACGATGGTGACCTCAAGCGAAACAAGCCCGGCGCCGCAGTTTGGGTTACCGATCAGGATACCTGGGTGGTATCTAAGGCAACAATGGAGGCAGTACGAATCCAACTGATCAACGAAGGTCACTCCGGGATCCCCAAAAATGTTGTAACTCTTTTCGGCATTCTGAATGACCACGACTGCCTTGTTCCAAATCCCGATGGAGATAGCGTCTGGTACGCCGAAATCAATGACCACGGAAAGAATTGGCAGCAAAAACTAACTTTCCTGAGATTTAAGAACGAGATCATCTGGCCAACAAGCCAGCCAGACATGTTTGATGGCACTGTCACGCCAATCGACCGTAATGGTAACCCCCTGGAGATATCTCAGGTCGTTGAACCAGATCCAGATCCAGATCCAGATCCAGATCCAAAGGCAGGGGAAGGCCACTTGGATCACCAGCGCACAGAAACCCATAACAATGAGTACAATCAGAAAACACCAAAAGTAGCCTCCGGTCCTGTCACTTCAAAGATAACTACGGCTCACAAAGAGAAGGGCGGTGCGGAACCTGAAGAGGCCAAGGAAAAACAATCGCAGGTTAGAGCTCAACCAGGAAGCAAAGCTCACGGTTTGACCTCAGAGAAGGCTGTAGAGCACTGGAAGACCAAACGTGAAGTGCAGGAAGATATTTTGAGAGAAAATGACTTCCTGGCCTGGTTATTGAAAGGCATTGCCCGCCGGCAAATTCGGGTAAATGAGCCTAAGGCGCCTGTCCACATCCTTGATGGCCACGTCGCACTGGTCACTCCGGCAATTTTTAATCTCTTCCTCGATAAGAACTCGCTAAAGAAACGCCTGTACGAAAAGAGAGCAGGGGATAAGCGGGTTTACACAGTTCTCCAACGAGAACTGGAAGTTTTGGATATTCATCAGAGGGGAACAGATGGACAAAATATCGTGACCGTTTCAGTGGAGGGCCAGCGTTCAAAGAGTGAACTGAAGGTCTACTTACTAAATCGAGCCTGTTTCCCATCCTTGAGAGCCTTTGCAGCTAATCCTGCGATCAAAATTCACCTTTAGTGGGGGGGCTTGCATTTGGCCATCGTGTGCTGAGGGGAGGGGAGAATAGTAGCGATCGCTGGGTGTAGTTCGTATAGGTGCCGGAAACTAGCTCCCAAAGATTGGATTAACCACTTTCCATGATGGACTGACGAAAAATTCTGGCGTATTGTTTTCAATGTCATATTTTTACGACACTGATCACTAATATCTAGAATTAGCGCTGGACTGTAACCGGCCAAGGCAACAAGAACGAATCTTATAATGGTCGTCATGGAAAAGGACAACACCGAGCAGTTCCAGACCCCTGGATCGCGCTTGGAACATCTTCTCGCTCAGATTGGCTTCGAAAAAAATCGAGGGAAAATCACTGATCTCCATAACTATCTGGTTCAAGCAAGCCCAGAGCATTTTGGAGACCTTTCCTATGGCGCTGTCCGTGGTTGGTTTTCCGAGAATGCGCCACCGATGAGGAAGATCGGTCTCGTTCTTGATGCACTTAAAAAGAAATATCCGATCAATTATGACGAAAAACACCTGAAAACCTGGTGGAAAGTCGGCGGTTTTTACCCATTCCAGTCAGCCATCTCACAGGAAGAGCTCAACACCCTGGATAGTCAAGCGAAGGTGAAACGAGAGAAAGCTGCCTATGTCGTAATGTCTCTGATTCATGAGGAAAGTGGAGAATTATTCAACGATCTCTCTACAGACGAACTGGATCGGATCAGCCAGATAACGAATGCGTTCATCAGTGACTTTACGGATCCTTACCAAACCAACTGTCCCAACAGCTACATCAGAGCAATTATTAGAGACCAGCTCAGAAACTTGGAGTGAAAGATAAGACGACTTGGTCGTGTAGCAGACTTACGCCGGCGTGATACTGATTGAGTACGTATTGGCAGTTAAAGGGATTTAATCAGCATAGGATATTATGGAATGAAGTGGGCATTCATCGATTATGAGAACGTTGGAAACCTGAGAGATATCAGTCTCTCAGAGTATGAGCGGATCATTATTTTTCTTGGAGCACAGCAAAAGAAGCTAGATTTCGCGGAAACGAAGTACGACAAACCAATCAATCTAGTTGTGATCCAATTAAAGGCTACTCAGGCAAATAACCTGGATTTTCACCTTGCTTATTACCTCGGGAAGTTCGACGCAGAAGCTGGTCGGTCAGTTGCTTTTGAAGTCGTCAGTAATGATGCTGGGTTCTCTCCGCTTATCGCCCACATTAAAACCCTTGGTCGCTCCTGCAAGCAACTCAGGGTTGCCGGAACCTCAAGCGGCACGCAGACATTGATGAAGAATTTGTCTTCCATACCTAAGGCGAAGCGGCCCCAGAAAGTTGCTAGTTTACGCAATCACATCGCTGCCCAGCTGAAACTCAAAGGCAATGAGGTGGCGATTCAGAATGCCTTGAACCAACTGGTTACCCAAAAGTTTCTTCAAATTTCGGATTCTGGACTGGAGTACTTGGCCTAAGTTCAATTGGAAATGAATTTTCACCTGTGAGCACATTTTACGAACGAATAGCATAGGGAGTGTTCAACAATGCCAGATTACAGAAGGATGGCAGGAGAAAAACAGGAATCACAGGTATCGTATTTTCTTGACCGATACTTCGGACACGATGATAGCTACAGAATTCTTAACAATCTTAAGATCGAGATTAATGGATTTACCTCCCAGATTGATCATTTAATTATGGGTATACGGATTTAATGGTTGATTGGGCATCTTCACCCCACCAACCTGATACCACCCTCAGATGGTTGATAGATCGACCCCGTAGTTGAGTTCCTCTGCGAAGTCCGGCAGTCCGTAACCGATGGTTTTCTTGTGGAACGGAGAGACCTTTGCAGTCGGGGGCTTCTTCTTGTGCTTCGTGGTGTACAGCATTCGTGCCCGCATCACCTCGAAGGAGTAACCACGCCCTTCACGGTTCTTGTCCTTCGCCAGTCGGTTGATGGACTCCGTGTAAGCGTTGGTGACGGGCATGTCCGTCTCGAAGTAAGTCATGATCTCTTCGCGCCAGTTGCCTACAGCCCTGACCAGATCGCTCCAGACTTCCTTCTGGCCCTTCGGAATGGTGGCTATCCAGTCGTCCAGGGCGGCTTCTGCCTGTGGCCGTGTGGTGGCATTCCAGATGCCGTAGAAGCGCTCCTTGTGCTCGTAGGCGGCCAGCAGTTGCGGGAATGCGCCAGTCCAGGTCTCCATAATGAGGCGTTCCCGGTCTGATACTTCGTGAGCGCGTTTCAGCAGGAGTTTCCGGTCTCCCTTGAGAGTCCGGCTCTGGGAGGGTTTCAGCTCCTTTCTGAGGCCCTTGCGGACCTTTTCCAGGGCATCGTTCGCCATGCGCACCACATGGAACTTATCGACCACGATACGGGCCTGGGGCAGCACAGCCTTGACCGCTGCCCGGTAGGGGTTCCACATGTCCATGCTGACGATCTCGACCTTCTGCCGGTCTTTCAGCTTCATCAGGTAGTTGGTCACCACGTCCTGGCGGCGGGTGGCCAGCAGGTCGAGCAGGGTTCGCTCCTCAATGTTGGTCAGAATGCAGCGGTAGCGCTTGTTCAGGTATAGCTCGTCGATGCCCAGAATGCGGGGCGTCTCGAAGCGGTGCCAGCGCCCCAGGAACTCGGCGCGGGCGTTGAAGATGTCGCGCACCGTCTTCTCGTCCAGGCCGGTCTGTGCCGCCACAAAGGTGTAGGGGTGGTTGAAGGATTCCTTCTCCACGTACTCATGCAGCCGCAGTGTCATACGGAATCCGTCCACCATCTCCGGTAGCTGGGGCCTGAATGTTGTCTTGCAGGCCCGGCAGGTGTATCGGCGGCGGACCACCCAGAGAGTGACCCGCTTACCGTGGATGGGCAGATCACGATAGGGAACGTCACGCTTGCCGAACCGTACGAACTCACCCTGCACGCCGCATTCCTCGCAGGCGATGGGATCGGGCGCGTCCACCTGGAAGTGCATTTCGTCGTCGGTGGATTTGCAGCCCAGCACCTGGTACTCAGGCAGGTGCAGGATGTTGTCGGGCATTTCGGTCATGCGGTGTTCTCCTCATGGTGGAAGCTCCATAGCTATTGCGACAGATTCCCATTAATCATCAGTGTGGCGCAGTACGGGTTTGGCAGACTGCGCCGTAAAGGGAAGAAGAACCGGTCAATGCAAGGGACTATCGCCAAGTGTGGAAACCTGTCCTTTCCTGGCGTTGACAAGTACGGCCACGATGATGGCTGCGATGCCAAGAGCAACCCCGCTCGCCGCAAGTCCCAAGCCATAACCCTGAATCAGCGCATCACCGGCTGACTGCACCAGTTCGGCATCGCCGACTTCCCGACCGCGATACAGAGAAGCAAATGCCTCGGGCATCCGACTGGCCGTGACGGAGACAGAAATGCTCGAAAGGATAGCCAGCCCCAACGCAACACCAATCTGTTGCGACGCGTTGAACAACGCCGATGCGATGCCGGTCTCCTGTGCTTGCACACCCTTCACGGCCGTCAATGCCAGCGCAATGACCGCTCCCACGAAACCGAAGGCGGTGAGGAAGGCGGCTGGCATGAAGTGCCAGCTATAGTCGAGTTGTTGCCCGATGGTCGAAAGCCAGAACAATGCAGCGCTAGCGACCAGCGCAGCCGGAGCTGCGACCTCGCGCGGCGTAAAGCGCATGACAAGCTTTGAACTGACAACAGCACCAATGATGATACCCACCCCAAAGGGCAGAAACGCCATGGCGGTCAGGGTCGGGCTATAGCTGAGGATGTGCTGCAAATAGAGCGTCAGCAAATAGATCATGCCCATGGGGCCGAAGCCCAGCAGCAGCATGGCCAGGTACGAACCGGATCGGTTGCGATCCTTGAACAAGCGGAGCGGCAAAAGTGGATCACTGCTGCGCGACTGTAAAACCAAGAACAGCGGCAGCAGGATAGCCGTAGTGGCGAATGCAATGAGCGTAATGCCATCGGTCCAGCCATGTTCACCACCACGGGTAATTCCATAGACGAGTGCTGCCATGCCGATGATGCTGGAAAGCGCTCCCGTCAGGTCGGGGCGTCCCTTGTGCAATTCCGCTTCGACAAGTGTTCTCGAACCAGTGAGCACCGCCAAACCGATGGGTACATTGATGAAGAACGCCCAACGCCAGCCAAGCAGGCCTGTCAGAAATCCTCCAAGAATCAATCCAGCAATAATGCCAAGGCCAGACATTGCTCCGTAGACGGCCATGGCCTTGTTGCGCTCCTTGCCTTCCGGAAAGGTCGTGGCGATCAACGCCAGGGCATTGGGCGCTGTCAATGCTGCGCCGAACCCTTGGAGGCCGCGCGAGGCAATCATGCTCACGGTGTCCTGGGCCAGGCCAACGAGAAGCGATGCAACCGTAAAGATCGCCATGCCGACCTGCAACATACGCCGACGTCCATACAGATCGCCCAGCCTGCCACCGAACAGGAGCAATCCGCCAAAGGCGAGAATATACGCATTGATCACCCAAGGCAGGTTCGCTGCCGAGATTCCGAGGTCATTCTGGAGTGTTGGCAACGCAATATTTGCGATCGTATCGTCAAGCACCACCATGAGCTGGGCGGTGGCGATAACGGCCAAGGCCAGACCGAGTGGGCGCTCTGGTCTGCCTGAGTGAGAAGGGGACTCTGTGGATATCGATTAACTCCTTTGTGTTTAGTGCGATTACCGAACACCGGTTGCGCTGACTTTTCACAAAAGGGTAATCGTTCCAATGGTTGGAAGGTCAAGGCTGCGTTTGCATGCCTTGCACAGAGAGACTGTCGGCATCGGCCAGGTCTTATCAATAGCCGTGCATTTGGCAGCCCGTCGGCACAGAGCACTCGACAAATCAAAGTCTGAGGCTCCGCAGTTGACCTTACCAGCGTTGGAAAGACTAGATTGGTCGCTGGGACGATCAGGTTCCTCAATTCTCTGATTCTGTGAAGGAGTTCGATATGTATCGATTCAACGTTAACGGCATGACCTGTGGCCACTGCACATCCGCCGTCGAAAAAGCCATTAAAAGTATCGACCCACAGGCGGAAATATCTACAGATATAGAACACGCCGAGGTCACCGTGCGCAGCCAGGTCAATGAGGCGCGTATCAGTGATGCCATCCGCGAGGCTGGGTACGATAATCAGCACCTTGCCGGGTAATCATTCAGGTCAGGGCAAGGACGCCGCTTCTGAAGTAGACGCGTCAGCGCTTCTCTTTCCCGCGACGTTGCGTGCAATTGGGTTCAATCCCGATAGCCCCGAAGCGCGTGGAATTAAGTTCTCGCTCACCCTTAGGCGTTCCTTTCACTACGCCATCCCCGGCCAGACCGCTGATAATCGGGCAGTCCGGCCGAGCGTCGCCCTGGCAGTTTTCCGCCAGGTGCTTGAGTGCACGGCTCATTTCCTGGAGTTCGCGCGCCTTGAGCTCAAGCTCCGCGACATGCTCAAGCGCAAGACGTTTGACGTCGGCGCTCGCACGACCCCGGTCGCGCCAGAGCGCAACCAGTTTATTCATCTGCGCCACCGAAAACCCGAGATCCCGTGCGCGCCGGATGAAGCGCAGGGTTTGCACATCCTTGTCCGAGTAATCCCTGTATCCAGCTTCAGTTCGCAACGCTTCCGGAATCAAGCCGATCGATTCGTAGTAGCGGATCATCTTCGCCGATACACCCGATGCCTCCGCTGCCTTTCCAATATTCATAGCCATGCCTCTCCAGATAACATCAAGCCTGCACTGTGGCAGGCTCGGTTGTCCTTATTTCGCTTGTGCAAATTCCACCTGTCTCTGCGACACGTCGTTGTCGTCCGTCCCCATGGGTGAGCGGAAATGACGCAATCTCAGTGCATTGCCGAGTACAAACACCGACGACAGTGCCATGGCGCCGGCAGCGAAGACGGGCGAAAGCAGGATGTCGTAGGCCGGATAGAGCACACCTGCCGCGACCGGAATCAAAGCCGTGTTGTAGGCAAACGCCCAGAACAGATTTTGTCGGATGTTGTCGATGGTTGCCTTCGACAAGGCGATCGCCTTTGGCACACCTTGCAGGTTACCCGACATCAGCACCACATCAGCCGCTTCAATGGCAATGTCCGTACCTGTGCCAATGGCAAGACCTACATCCGCTTCGGCCAGAGCGGGAGCGTCGTTGATGCCATCACCGACGAACGCCACCTTGCCGTGCTCTCCCTTAAGGCGGCGCACCGCGTCGACCTTGCCGTCCGGTAGCACTTCCGCCACCACCTCGTCGATCCCGAGTCGCGCCGCGATGGCCTTGGCCGTGTGGGCGTTGTCGCCGGTGATCATCGCGACCTTGAGCCCGAGATCGTGCAGGGCCTTGATGGCAGCAGGCGTCGTTTCCTTGATCGGGTCGGCAACGGCGATAATCGCCGCAAGCTTGCCCTCTATCGCAGCATAGAGCGGAGACTTACCCTCGTCGCCGAGGCGTTTGGCGACCTTGGAGAACGCCGCCACGTCGTGACCGAGTTCGCTCATGTAGCGGTCAGCACCTATCTCGACCCGCTTGCCACCGGCCTCAGCCTTCACGCCAAAACCCGTCACCGATTCGAAGTTCGACACGTCCGGCAGTGAGATGTTCTCCGCGGCGGCGTTCACGATCGCACGGGCGATCGGGTGTTCGGACTTGGCCTCGACGGCCGCGATCAGACCCAGGACGTTTGCACGTTCGAATCCAGCAGCCAGTTCCAGGTCGGTCAAGGCGGGTTTGCCTTCCGTCAACGTGCCCGTCTTGTCAACGGCGACGACCTTGGCGTCCTTGAGCAGTTGCAGCGCTTCGCCCTTGCGGAAGAGCACGCCCAGCTCGGCACCGCGGCCGGTGCCCACCATGATCGAGGTCGGTGTGGCCAGCCCCATGGCGCAAGGGCAGGCGATGATCAGGACCGCAACGGCGTTGACCAGCGCGAAAGTGAGCGCGGGCGACGGGCCGAAATAAAGCCATGCAGCGAAGGTGAGCGCGGCCACGGCGAAGACCGCCGGCACGAAATACATCGTCACCTTGTCGACCAGCGCCTGAATCGGCAGCTTCGACCCCTGCGCTTCTTCCACCATGCGGATGATCTGCGACAGAACGGTGTTGCCGCCGACAGCCGTCGCACGGATGGCGAACGCGCCTTTCTGGTTCACCGTTCCGGCCACGACCTCGCTGCCGTTCGTCTTGGAGACGGGGATCGGCTCGCCGGTGATCATCGATTCATCGACATAGCTTTCGCCTTCGATGAGTTCGCCATCCACCGGGATGCGATCGCCGGGACGAACCTCGACGATATCTCCCGACAGGACGGAATCGATCGGCAACTCGACCGTCTTTCCGTCCCTGCGCACACGGGCCATCTTGGCCTGAAGGCCGACCAGGCGCTTGATCGCCTCGGAGGTGCGTCCCTTGGCGCGAGCCTCCAGCAACCGGCCGAGCAGGATGAGAGTGACGATAACAGCGGCGGCCTCAAAGTAGACGTTGACGGCTCCGTCGGGCAGGAACCCCGGCGCGAAGGTCGCCACGAGCGAATAGCCATAGGCTGCCATGGTGCCGACCGCGACCAGGGAGTTCATGTCGGGGGCAAGCCGCCCGAGGGCCGGAAACCCCTTGTGGTAAAAGCGGATGCCCGGCACGAACAGAACGATGGTTGTCAACACGAACTGGAGATACCAATTCGTCTCCATGCCGATCGTTGAGGCAATCAGGTCGTGCATGCCAGGAATGAGGTGTGAGCCCATCTCCAGAATGAAGACAGGCACGGTCAACACCGCTGCAATCGTGAAATCACGTGTCAGTCCACGGCGTTCCGCGTCCTTCTTCTCGGTGCGCTCATCGGTCTCGCCCCGACTGCTACCCGTAGCAGCCGCGATTACCCTGGCATCATATCCCGCGTTCTCGATAGCCGTCACCAAGGCGGTCGCATCGGCGCTGCCCTGGATCGTGGCTCTTTCAGTCGCAAGGTTGACAACGGCACTGGTGACGCCGGGCACAGCCTTGAGCGCCTTTTCGACGCGACCGACACAGGACGCGCAGGTCATACCTTCGATGGAAAGCTCTGTGGTCTCAGCAGGCACCGAATAGCCAGCTTTCTCGATAGCGTTGATGAGTGATCCGCGGTCGAGTGGCGAAGCGGACTGGATATCGGCACGTTCGGTCACCAGGTTCACCGTAACAGTGTCAACGCCCTCGACCTTCTTGAGTTCAGCCTCCACGCGCCCGACGCAGGAAGCGCAACTCATACCTTCGATGGGAAAGCTTGTCACCGTCACAGCCGACGGATTCAATTTGTCTTGAGTATGCATCATTCGTCTTCTCCACAAGCATCTCCTGATGATATTCCAGAAAGATAAACCTTCCTATTGTGGGAAGGTCAAGCGCTAAATTTCCTGATGCATAGTTACCACACCCAGTACTTACGGGAACATCGAATCCGGGTTTAGGTTGAAAACTCCATACGAGTGTTGTCAGCAGTCAGTGGCACATCGGACAAATTCGCGCTAAGGGAGCGTTCGAGGTAGACAGAAGGATGCGCGATGAATTCTCTAGTACCACAATCCTTACGCATTTGTTCCAGGCCTCGCCAACCAGTTTTTCCGTTGGGAAAGTGTAATCTGTGATTGCACGCCAAAGAGAAAATCAACCAGCTAATCCGAATACCCTTAATTATCTACAAGGCTGGATTTATTGTTATTGAAAGCAAGAGTATTCAGGGATCAGTCCGCGTCAATTCTGCAGGTGAATGGGAGCGATCATACAAAGATCAGTGGTTTGGCATCGCCTCCCCGGTTCAGCAAGCAGCAATGCAGATTGATAACCTGAAGGCTCTACTTAGAGATAACAGCACGCAGCTACTTGGAAAGCTCCTGGGCATACAAAAAGGCTTTGGTCTTCGACAGTACAAAACTGTGATTGCTATTTCGAGTTCTGCTCGGTTAGATCGTGACAACATACCCTCGGATATATCAAAGCATATCGTAAAATCAGAATTTCTAGTTGAAAAGGTCAAGGAGCTAACAGAAGCTTCGAACAGCGGTCTGAAAAGCTTTGCCAAATCCGAGCCCCGTTTCACATGTGATGAAATGGAGCGAATTTTCGAGTTTTTAAGGGGTTACCAGCAACCACTCGAACAAAGCTTGGGGTCGGATATAAAGTTGGCTGGCAGCGTTGTTGAGCCAAAGAAAACCCAAAATCAGCCAGCCATTCGTATATGTTGTAAAAATTGCGGTGAGACATCCGCGCTTTCGGCGCAGTACGGTCGCTTCGGATACTATATTCGCTGTGAGAAATGCCTAACGAACACTGCCCTTAAGCAGCCATGCCCAGCGTGCAACTCAAGCTCGACTAAAACCCGGAAATCTAAATCCAATATGTACTTGGATTGCCTGTCGTGTCATCAGAGCGTGCTGTATGCTGTAGAATGGGGCGCTGGCAGCACCTCCTTGCCCACCCTTAAGGCCACACCTTGAATTGCTGCCCGTTTCCAGATCCACCCCACCATATCAGCACCTGGAAGCGCGACCTATTGGAGAGCGCGTCCGACCTCCTCGAAGGCAAGAGTATAGTCGGTAAGCAATTCGATGAACTCAGCACGGACGAACTGTACCGTGAGATTCGCCGACTGACGGTGGAACGCAATTTTTGTTGCTTAAGCTCCTGGGTGGCTCGTTCCACTTTGGCTGAGCTCCATGTATTTCACAGAGCCCTTCGGAAAATCCTTGCGAACCAAAAGCACTTCATCAACCTGTCACGTCAGTGACACGACGGTGTCATCTCTCAGCTTTACCGTTCAATTGTAACTCGCAATACGGCGAGCTTATTTATTGCAAAAGGTGATCCTGTGGCGCCAACTCAATCAACCAATGTGATGCTTCGAGTCGAGAGTATGGGCGTAACCTACCCGGGAAACGTCCTCGCGCTCAAACCCACCAACGTTCACTTTCACAAGGGCGAATTCACCGTGCTACTGGGACTTTCAGGCGCGGGTAAATCCACTCTGCTTCGTTCACTGAATCACCTGGTTAAGCCCACAACCGGGAAGGTTGTGTCTGGCGAGTTTGGTGAACTGACCAACCGTAGAATCCTGCGACAGCACCGCAGCCGCACCGCCATGGTGTTCCAGCATCACCAGCTGATCGAACGATACACCGCGTTACAGAATGTGCTGACAGGCAGACTTGCGTATCACGGTACTTGGCGAAGCCTGCTTCCCCTGCCCCGGCAGGACCTGGAGTTGGCTCTGCAATGCCTCGACCGCGTAGGTCTGGCTGACAAAGCGCTTTCCCGAGTAGATCAGTTGTCCGGCGGCCAGCAGCAGCGGGTTGGAATCGCCAGAGCATTGGTGCAGCAACCATCCATGATTCTTGCCGATGAGCCCGTTGCCAGCCTGGATCCGGCCACTTCTGAAAAGGTACTCGGCCTACTGCGCGATATTTGTCAGGAAGATGGAATCACCGCGGTTATTTCCTTGCACCAATTGGAATACGCCCAGCGTTTTGCAGACCGGATCATCGGCCTTTCGAACGCTCATATCGTTTTTGACGATGCTCCTGAAAACCTGAAATCGAAACACCTGGACGAGATTTACCACCGTTCACCCAGCGTGGTAGCTGCGGAAGGCAAACCAGCCATCCATAAACCTAAGACCACCCCGATAACGACAGACGTACTGGAGATAGCACAATGAAGACAATGATTCACTCTTTGCTGGCTCTGATAATGATGCTCGGCATCCATTGGTCAGCCCATGCCGCAGATACAGACCCTGATCTTTTGAAAGTTGCCTTGCTGCCGGATGAGAACGCGTCAGAACTGATCAAGCGAAACCAACCTTTGAAGGATTACCTCGAAACCACTCTTGGTAAGGAAGTAGAACTGATTGTTACCACCGATTACTCCTCCATGATCGAAGCCATGCGTTTTGGCCGAATTGACCTGGCTTACTTTGGTCCGTTGTCCTATGTGATGGCCAAGAGTAAGAGTGACATTGAACCCTTTGCCGCCATGGTGGTAGACGGGAAGCCGACTTATCGCTCCATCATTATTGCCAATGCGGACTCTGGCGTTGGCTCCTTCGCGGATATCAAAGGCAAGAAAATGGCCTACGGTGACCGCGCATCCACTTCCAGCCACCTGATCCCCAAGACCGTACTCCTTGAGAAGGCAGAGCTCGAAGCCGGAAAGGACTATGAGGCTCATTTCGTCGGTAGCCATGACGCTGTTGCGGTTAACGTCGCCAATGGCAATGCCGACGCCGGAGGGTTGTCCGAAGTTATCTTCGAGCATGTGATGGACCGCGGTTTGATTGATCGGAGCAAGGTCAAAGTGCTGGGCTACAGCGGTGACTTTCCTCAATACCCCTGGGCCATGCGTTCGAACCTGGCCCCTGAGCTGAAGAGCAACATTCAGAAAGCCTTTCTGCAGATCGATGACCCGGAGATTCTCGACAACCTGAAGGCTGAGGGATTCGCGGCAATTACCGACGAAGATTACGATGTCATCCGCGCTATGGGTGGCCTGCTCAATCTTGATTTCGCAAAAATGTGAGGAGTGCCCCATGAACTATACAACGACGGAACCGGCGACTCTGTCGCCGGCCCCGTCGGCCTCCGTGCTGGATGAGCACGCGAAAGGCTGGCGGAAAAAACTCGGACAGTCGCTGTTAGTGCTGCTCATCATTTTTGTCGCAAGTTGGTACGTAGGGCTGCTCAATTTCAATACACTTGCCAATGGCGTGCCAGCCATAGGCACACTCATTGGCGAATCTCTTCCACCTGACTTCACCAATGTGGCCAGCTGGGTGTCGCCGTTAATCGACACGCTTGCGATGAGCATTGCCGGTACTGCCATTGCAGTAACCTTGTCTGTGCCACTGGCATTCCTGGCTGCGCGCAACACCTCTCCACATCCGGTGGTGTTCCAAGTAACTCGAACCCTTTTAAACGGTTTGCGTTCAGTCCCGGAACTGATCATGGGCATCATCTTCGTGGCTGCTGTTGGTTTTGGGGCGTTGCCTGGCGTACTGGCGCTCGGTCTTCACTCCATTGGCATGGTTGGAAAGTTTTTTGCCGAAGCGATTGAGCATGTAGATGAGGCGCCAGTGGAAGCGGCCGATGCTGCCGGCGCTACTCGCTTGCAGGTGCTCTATCACGCCGTGCTGCCACAAGTACTTCCTCAATTCGCGGACGTGTCCATTTATCGCTGGGAATACAATTTCCGTGCCTCGACCGTAATGGGCATGGTGGGTGCCGGTGGTATTGGCTTCGAATTGATGGGCTCGCTGAGAATCATGCAGTATCAGGAAGTCAGCGCCATTCTCATTGTCATCTTGTTGATGGTCACCGTCGTGGACAGTCTCAGTGGCCGCCTTCGTAAGAAATTCAAATAAGGAGCGTCGATGAAACCCAAGGTTGTGATAACCCATAAGGTCCATGACAGTGTTCTGGATGAACTTGCCCAAGATTGCGAGCTGGTCACCAACCAATCCGGCGCCACGTTGCCCCAGGAGGAAGTGGCTGCGCGCGTTGCAGACGCTGATGCGATGATGGCGTTCATGCCAGACCGAGTTGGAGTGGAGTTCCTACAGGGGTGTCCGCGCTTGAAGGTGATTGGTGCAGCCCTGAAAGGCTATGACAACTTTGATGTGGATGCCTGCACGCGTCATGGGGTTTGGCTGACATTTGTACCGGATTTGCTAACCGTGCCTACTGCAGAGCTAACGGTCGGGCTGACGATCAGTCTCACCCGACAAGTCAAGGCGGCGGACCACTTCGTTCGATCCGGTGAATTTACTGGCTGGACACCACGCTTCTATGGGCAGGGGATCGAAGGCTCACGGATTGGTATTGTGGGTATGGGGGCCATCGGCCAAGCGGTGGCGCAGCGCCTGAACGGATGGGGAGCGGATTTAATCTATTCCCAGCCGGAACGTTTACCCGTGCAGCATGAGCAGGCACTGGGTTTGTCCCATACTCCCCTCAAGATGCTGCTGGCCCAGTCAGATATTGTGATCCTGGCACTGGCGCTCAATGAGCAAACCCTCCACACCATTAATCGCGAAACGCTAACAGGAATGAAACCGGGCGCATTCCTTATCAATCCCTGCCGTGGATCTGTGGTGGATGAGGGTAGTGTTCTGCAAGCGCTTCAATCCGGTCAGTTGGGGGGGTACGCCGCTGATGTGTTTGAGATGGAAGATTGGGCGAGAGAAGATCGTCCGAGGGAGATCGCCCAGGGGCTCAGGGCCCACCCCAACACGCTGTTTACTGCTCACATCGGATCGGCAGTCAGCCAGGTGCGTCTGGCTATCGAGCAACGCGCTGCTCGGAACATTCTGCAAGTGCTTCGGGGTGAGCGGCCGGGTGATGCGATCAATGATCCCAGTGGCCGCGAGAGCGGCCCATGCTGAATCTTGTCTGGCTGAAGAGTTTCGTGGCGGTGCTGGACCACAACGGGTTTCAGGCCGCAGCCCGCCAGTTGGACATCGCACAACCCACACTGTCCCAGCACCTTCAAAAACTCGAAAACCAACTTGGCGTTTTATTGGTCCACAGGGGGCGCTCTGGCTGTGAGCCAACCCGGGCTGCCTTAACCTTGTTGCCTTTTGCCCGAAGTCTGCTCCGGCTGGAGGAGCAGGCGAGATCTTCCATTATGGAGGCTCGACTTCGCGTTGGGGCGAGCTCCAATATTGGGATTTATATGCTCCAGCCCTACATCCGTCGTTACAAGGAGCTGGGCGTAGGGCCCGAGGTGGATGTGGTAATAGATTCCAATCCGACTATTGCACGGCATTTATCGGACGGTGAGCTGGACGTGGCGATTATGGAGTGGTGGCATGATCTACCCGGATTCCATGCTCAGGCGTGGCGTAACGAGCCCGTTGTTCTAATCGTTCCGCCTGGTCACCCGTTAGCCCGTCGAACCGATATCGACCGCGATACGCTGTCTAACATGGCTCTGATCGGCGGCGAACCCGGCACCGGCACTGGCCGGCTTTTGGCGACCTACTTCGGTGAGCATGGGCCATTTCCGACGGTATCTATGCAGCTGGGTAGCACCGAAGCCGTCAAGCAAGCGGTTAAGGTCGGACTTGGCGCATCGTTGGTGCTTGAAAGTTCTGTACGGGAGGAGGTCCAAAATGGAAGTCTGGTGGCTATTCCCGTGAGTGAGCCTGGCCTTAGCAAGGAGCTGATGGTGATTTATCCGAGCAGCCTGGACAAACACAGGCCAGTATACTCGTTTGTTGGGCATCTCTGTGAATAGCTATTGGGTCCACCTCACGCATATCTGGCTGGGAATGCAGATACTGAGCCTCACGCTCACTTCGACAACGCAGTATTCCGTCATCTGCATATCGGCAGAATGGGATATCCGGATGACGAACGGTCAGCCAACGATCCAATGCATAATGCAGAAACAGGTTTGCCAGAACTGGCGATAACGGGCCACCTTGTGGTGTGCCAACGTTCCGTCGTTCCTGCTTACCATCTTTCGTCTGCATCGGTGCCGTTAGCCAGCGCCTCACATACAGCAGCACCCAGGATTCAGAGCAATGGTGGTCAAGAGCCAAACTAAGAAGTTAAGCTCAGGTAAAACTGCTAGCGCTCCAAAAGGGCGCATACAGAGTAGTTCGGGATGCCCGGATTTATACCGCTTCGCCAGCCGCGCGCGTGAATCGATTTCCGGCTCGCCAATTTTGCGTAGTGTGATTGTTCCCGGAGCCAATGATCTCAGATCGGCCATTCGTGGTGAAATCCTGGGACAGCTCTGAGCTAAGAAGCATCGTCATTGCCGCTGATGTTTACTCTGCTGGCTATGGTCGTCTGTCTTCTGAAGTATCTTCGGCCTGATCACTAGAGATCTGAAACTTCTGAATCAAAGACCGAAGAAAGGCGCAATCATTCTCTAGCCGTGTATTGTCGTTGGACAGCGATACGTTACGAGCCTTGATTGCAGAAAGCTCTTGTTGGGATTCTTGTTTTTCGAGCTGGTGCGAATGACGTTCTTTAGAGAGAAGTTGCTCGACCTTTGTAACTTGCTCTCTGAGGGATGCTATCTGCTGCTCCCTATTGACGACGTCGGACTTCAGACTTTTAACTTCGCTATTGGCGACTTCCTTTTCGATTCCTTGCTGACGTAACTTTTCCTGTAGAGCTTCATTGCTGGAACGGGCTGCTTCCAGTTCCGCTGAAAGGGCACTGTAATCTTCACTGCGTTTATCCAGCTCTTCTTTGTATATCTTGATTTCCGCCTCGTGATTCTCCTGCATAGCCTGGCGCGCGATGTTGTTGTCTTTAATGATGATTCTCATTTCGTTGCGAGCTTCGGCCGTTTCAGATTCCTTCTGCTGTATTACTGATTTTGCGGCTTCTAATTGCTCAGCTTGTTGGATCACTTTCTCCTCAAGTCTGGCGAGCTCTACTTCAAGTTTTTGACTCTTATCGCGACTGAGATCCCTCTCCGCAATAGCTTTTTCTAACTTTGCTTCAAACTCGTCGATTACTGACTGCTTGTCCCCGAGCTGGCGCTCCAAACTGCTTACCAGAGTAGCTTTTTCTTCTAGCTCGGTATTGAGCTGTTGGGTTGCTTGTCGAATTCGTTCTTTGGACTGCTCATCCAGCTCAAGGGCAACCGGCCTGAGCATGTTGACCAGCTTCAGTGTAAGGGGGTCGTCTTTTTCGGCGCTGTAGTCCGTCGTATGTCCCAGAGCTTTCAGGAAGTAACCGATTTTCGCGATGGATCCTTCACCAAGAATTTTGCGGACCTGGTAAGGGTTGACTGGTGTATGGGTGCTTTTTAGCTCAGCCACAGCTGATTCGACGGCTAATTCAGTGATTTTGGCTGGTCTAGGCATGACAGTAAGTCTCCACACAGAAAAAATGATCAAAAACAATGAATTAGTGACTTTTCAGCGTTTGATCCCTAGCGCTCTTCGAATTTCCGGCATTCATCTTTGGGCATGGTACGAATAGTATAACGAAACGAACGAAAAGAAACACGAAATAAGAAGAAGGCCTCTTTTTATGTTAAAAATCAAGATTCGATAATAGAAGGTTATCGCATCTTGATGATATATTGGGAGAGTAGGGCGGTTAAGTCGTGGCTTTTGGGATCGGGTCATCCGAAACCACGATGAAATGAAGCAGACAGGTGAAGATCATTTCGAATATCCCTGGCACCTGGTTACATGGCGATGAAGAAACTGACTGGGCCTGGTGCCAACCTGTATGGCATTCAGCGGGGGTACCTTGTCGGTTCTGATTACTGGGGTACGGTGGATATTGATACAGTCAATGGAGAGCTGCTGATGGATTTAACTTACTTCGAGAACGGCCTGGAACTGCATGCGAATGACATTCGCGCGAGCATTCACCGTTTAGGTTTACACGTCCGGCATGTAGATGGTCTCAGCTATACGGTTGGTTTTGATAAAATTGGGCTTCCGGAGCTGCTCATTGAGACCGCTCCGGCTGCGCATGCGGAGGAGCTGTTTCTGACTATGTACACAGCAGCCAGGTGCCGGCTTCGTATCACTGATCGTTGGCAAACCTTAGCCGGAACGCTAAATCCAAGACCTCAGTTCTTCGATCTCCCGGAAGACCGTAAAAGGCAGGTTTTCGTTGATGCAAGGACTGGCTACGGGCATTGGGATTTTCGGGCCAATCTGGTGCAACTCCCTCATCAGAGTGGCGGCCTGTGTCGGGCCTTCTGAATGTTACAAATTGAAATTCACTTGCGGACAAGTAAGCGCAGCGGGAGCCTGTGAAATGACCAGAAATGGATCCTACGAAAGTCAGGGTAATGAGCGTAAACGGGGCCTCGAAGATGAGAGCTTGTCCCATTCTCCGGGGCACCCAGACCAGTCAAAGCTCAATAAATACCTAGAAGCTGCGCGGAGCACCAACACCGAGATCGCCACCGCTAACGCGATTAAGCATTATCGGGAAGTGTATAAAGGCCCCTTCCCTTGCACGCCACATGATCTGTCTCTTTATCTGAGTCATTATGCCGGGACACTGAAAGTGGCGACGTTGGAACAGCGCCGCTCATTGATTGGCAAGTGGCACGAAGAGATGACCGGCTCTAACCCGAACAAGAGCAAACTCGTTCTAGAAACCATGCGAGGAATTCGGAAATTCCATAATGCCAGCCAGAAACAGGCGAATGCTCTGCCTTTAGACACCCTCAGGGAAACAGTGAGCTTTCTTGCGGATAAAAGAAATCGTCAAGAAGGTGCGGCTAATCGGGAGTGGCGCCGTTATTCGCGGGACAGGGCCATGCTACTCACGGCATTTTGGTTTGGTCTTCGCGGAAGCGAATTGGTGAATATACGGCTTTCCCACCTGACTTTTGATTGGAGAAGTCATCCGCCAAAATTGACGATGATGATTCCCACCTCAAAGGCCGACCGCAGCAGTTCCGGGCGAGAGGTAACGCTTGTTGCTTTATCGGAACTATGCCCTATTTACGCAATTTCCGAGTGGATCGAGGACAGATTTGGGGGACTCGATATCGGCTCTGAAACAATTAAAGACCAGTTCTTGTTCAGTAAAGTCGACCGCTGGGGGGCGGTTTGGTCTGATGGCCTTAACTCGAATTCCATCAATAAAATTTTGAAGAGGGTTTTTGACGAGGCGCGCGAGAATGGTGCGCACATTCCGGAACATTTCAGTTCGCATTCGATGCGTCGTGGCATCTCAGATTGGTTGATTGATCAGGGCGCGTCGTGGTCCCAATTAATGCATTGGGTCGGCTGGCGAGATGTCCGGTCGGCCAGAAAATACGTAGACTCAAAAGAGAGTCTGCCTTCGATCTTTATGGACAACAATCAGCGACTGAGTGTAGAACAATCAAACAAAGATAAAGGTCACGGTCAACCTAGTAAGATTGGGCATGATGAAAACCGGTAGGATGATCACTTAGAAAAGCCGATTTTACGCAGAAGATTTTTCCCTCGATATGTGAGTGAGTCCGGCCCCGATTTTTGTAACTCCTCCTGCTTCAATCGCAGAAACACCTCTTTACGATGCACTGGAACATGGGAGGGGGCCTCTATCATCAGTCTGATTCGGTTGGTATCGATCAGGGTTACGGTCACTTCGATGTCCTCTCCAATGATGATGGACTCATTCAGTGCGCGTTGCAGGACCAGAGGCATATCAGTTTCCTTGTTAGTCAGGAGGTGAAAATGAGCTCACCAGTATGGAAGGTTCGCAAAGGTTGGACTCCAGAAGTCCTGTCGGGAAGGAGCCCTTCGAACACTTTGATAACTTCAATTCCAGGAATCGACTTGTACGCAGTCCGTTTCGTAAGCTGAACATAGGCGTCCAACGGGTTCATTGCCGGTACGTCGAAGCTGAACGTCTTGCGTTGTTCGGTAACAATATCGATGCTGAATGGGCGAGCACGTCCTGGGCGATCTCCGTCTGAAACGTCGGCCCTGGAGAAGAGTGTTGCCACCAACGGTTCAATGAAACCGTTATCCATTTGATCGGATACGGCTAAACCCTCCAGGTAGCCTGAAAGCCGATATCTCCATTCCAGGCCTTCGATCTCGTCTTTCGACGGATGCAGATTCTTCAGATAGCGAATTGGATTTGGATTGCCGCGTTTGATGCGCCCTTCAATATCCCTGAATAGATCTTTTACCCGGTCTTCGCTCAGATGTGTCATAGGTGATCCGTTGTGGTCTCGATTTCCGAAATAGCGTCTGCCAACAACCGTTGAAAGTCGGGACTATATGGAGAGGCAATCTGTGGTTGAACCAGGAAATTGGAGCTACCCATGGTGGTTTAACCTCTCGTTCCGATGCTTGAGAGAATCGAAAGAGCCTCTCCATTAGTCAAACCTCCGGGCAGCTTTTCCTGAATGAGAGCCTGGGCCTGAGGGCTTTTCCTGGCAAGGTTGAATAAAACCTCGGTTACTTCTATGGATGCGGGATCCTGGGCAGGATGGAGTTCGGCCAGTGACCTGGCTATCTCAACTCGTTCGCTGATGGCATTGTGGGCGGCTGTATTCTCGAACTCTGAAGGATGTGTGGCATTAATCGTATTGGAAGTAAGCGGTTGGTCATTTGAGAAAAAGCGCTCGAAATTAACCTCTGGTAGTAGGACTGTCAGCTTGAAGAGGCTGGGCATCGAGTAGTAGGAGGTAACAACACCAAGGACGAAGCCTATAAATAGTCTCAACATGGTGTTTCTCCCTTTGTCTGATGGGCGACCACCCTGGTCGCCCAGCCGTTATTAACGGGTTAACGCGGCTTTGGTTCTGAGTGCGAGACTGCCTGCAACATCGGCCGGTGTTATCGGGGAGTCTTCTCTAACCCAAACGGTAATGGTGATTTGGCTTTTATCGGTAGCCTGCTTTTCGATCTTATGATCGATGACGTATCTACCATTACCGTGCTCTCTCGGTGCACGCATGTGATAGTAGGCAGAAGGCGACGCGCTATAGGCAGTGTCAAATTGATTGAGCTTGTCGTCAGCAACGATGCCCCACTCCTGGCGAATCTCCTGTTCCGTATAATATCGGTACTCTTTTTTTACCTTCACAAACGCAACATCCACGTCGATTGGAGCCGAGAACGTTGTTGTTTGCTCAATGTATGAAGAGCTTTTCTTTGCTGGTTCATCCGCCTGAGCAGTCTCGGCGATAGAGGCTGGGTTTCGGGACTCAATGGTGCTGCCGGGCGCTGATCCATCGTGATTGATGGGTTTGCCGGTAAGAGGATTGTTGATGCAGGTAAGGCACCTGCCATCGTTGGTGTAGATGTGTTCGCCACCGGCGCAACCAGCAAGTACGCCGATAAGCCCGAGGGCCAAACCGAGGTTGATCAATTTCACTGGGTTCTCCTTGCACGTCTTTTTCTTGGTTTGCTTCGAAAACCAGGGCCCGGGCGGACTGAGAGTCTGACGAGGAAAAGGAAACCCATGAGTGACCATCCTGAAGCCGGATTGAGTTTGCCGTTAAACGGCAATCAACCTGGCAAAAATGGGTCACAGCACAAAGACCTATTTGGTTGGCGGTAGACGTGGGTGAACCCGGGGGTTCGCACACAAGCCTCTCACGGAGAGAAATCCCATTCCTGAACTCGACCCAGATCTCTGGGGCACTTTCCTTAGTTGATGGCCAGATCGGGCCATTGAGTTTTAAGGATTCAGATACAAGTTTGCCCCCGATTGGTGTATCGGAGCAACGTCCTGAGGTCGTTCGAAGAGTGTCGGATTCAATATTGAGAGCAAAATCATGTTTCCCTGATTAGTTATTGACCACATGCGACATGCACATAGTAGAATCAGGCTGGTGCCATGGAGGCGCTGAATAAAAGCTTTCACGCTTTTTTTGACGACAGGGATGTACATACCATGATCAAACCCCGCGCCATCATCGCTGGGATTATTCCCGCCATCTTTATCGTTCTGTTACTGGCCTTGCTGCTGGCTAAGCAAACGGATTTGTTTCAAAAGCACACACACCCATGGCCACCACTATCGGGAGCACCACTGAGCGCTTTTGAAAACCCGCATCCACTGGAGTCGGACAACGGTACACTGAACCTGGATGAAATCCCCTCGACTGTGTTGTTGTCGGTATTTTTGTTCCTCTTAGCCGTTGCAGCGATTGCCTGCTCCCGCGCGATGAAAGGTTCCAGGGGCACCATGGTTTTTCTGTGGGCTCTGGCTAGTTTGCTGTCCGGGCTGTACCTCCTCTCGCTACGGAGTTTTCCCTTCGATTCGTACCTTTCGGAACTGACCGTCGCAGCGCTTGTCTTCGCTGTTGTTGGCAATCTTCTGCTCGGGTTTTGGCTTTCACAGCTTAAAGGACGGTATGTCGCTCAGGGTAAAGCGATTGTGATGAAGCAAAATCTGCTGGCCATTGCTGCACATGAGCTGCGCACACCGATCACAAATCTCCGATCTCAAGCGGATCTGGCATTGGCCTATATCGATGGGGCCGCTCTTGGGGATGCCAGGGGTATCCTGCAAATGAGTCTTGATGACTTGGATACGCTTGACCATCACATAAAGTCTATTCTCGCTCTGGCGGCTCTGGAGAACGGGACTCTCAAGTCCAGAAAAGACTGGTTTGCAGTGGCGAAAATGTGCAATGAGTTGAACGGCCAGTTCGCCGGCACGGCGAATGTCGCCCTGATATGGGATTGCGTCGATGATCCTAGAATCGGAGTTACTGAGGTGTACTCAGACTACGATTTAATCAAAGTGGTGGTTCGAAACGCGATCGAAAACGCGTTTAAACATACGTCCGATGGCTTCGTGAAAATATCGATGTCTCTCCGAGACAAAGGAATTTCGATTTCTGTGCGAGACACCGGGGCTGGCATGTCCACCGCTGAGATGAATGCGCTGCTATGGCACAAAGACCCGCTTTCGCTTGGTATCCGTCGCGGAAAAGATGGATGGGGCATCGGGATGCCAGTTATGAAGAAATTCTCCGAATTCCTTGGAGGGAGAATCAGGATCGACAGTAAGCCAGGCTTCGGGACCTGCCTGACGATCGATCTACCCGTTGATTACCGGACCGGAGAGCTCCCCAAGCAAGCTGCAGTTCTGCCGGATCATGATATGGATCTGGAGCCTGGGTCGATCCGCACATCAAAAAGCGGAGACCAGAAAACAAAGGTACTGTTGATTGACGATAACCACACTTTTCTTAAGCAAATGCAGCGTTTTTTTGCGCCGAAGATTCTTGGAATTCCAGACGTCGAATTAACGGTCTGCGATGACCCGATTTCGGGCATCACGAGACTCGAAGAGCAACGATTTGATCTGCTCCTGGTCGATTTTCACATGCCCCATGTTGATGGCCTAAAGCTGCTCGAATGGCTAGCCAGTCATGAGCATCCAAACCAGGGAATGGTTAAGATTATGCTCACCGCCGACCCAAGTATTCCGGAACGAAAGCGTGCGGCGATTGTGGCTGCTGGTGCAAGAATTGTCTCTAAAGGGATGCCGATCGAAGACATGAAGATCTTGGTTGCGGGGGTTAAGCAACAGACAGCCCGAAACCAGGCGCAGATACGTGCAGCTGTCGAACTGACTGTTATCTGAAGGTGACTGACACCCACGAATAGTTTTCCACAACTGGTATAGCATCGAAGAGAACGTCCAGGCTGTCTTTGTTTGAGGGATTTAACTGATCGCCACGGGGATGTCAGCCCATCGAGTCGTGTAAGCCGGCGATAGATTTTCTCTTCGCATTTGCCAGCTTTGGTTTTTGTGAATCTGCCGGCCAAACTGGATCGTGTTTTTGCCAGCGATGCTGTTGATCTTGTCTAAGGTCCGCATCAGCTTCCGGTTGCGCTCGTCGTCCTCGACCTGGCTGAAAAAATCGGATTGGCAAGCACCAGGCACCCGGAAGTCTGTCAGTACAATGCCCGCTTTGTTGTACCGGTACCCCTCCCGCCACAACGACCGGGCAATACTGACCGCATGTCGTACGATTTCCCGGGTGTCTGAGGTCGGGAATGGCAGAGTAATCCCTTGCTGGTTGGCGTAGTGGTTACCGGTTCGAAACCGGCTCGTTGACATGAACGCGGCCAGATACCCGCAATCCCGGTTTTCGCGACGCAGCTTCTCAGACGCTCGGGATGCGTGAGCGGTAATCGCGGCAAGCATGGAGTTCAGATCGGTGACGGGTGCCCCGAAGGACTTTGAACATAGAATCTGCTGCTTTGCCGGTGCTACTTCGAGAAGGTCTGAATGACATGGTATGCCGTTCAGCTCCCTGACGGTGCGCTCGACCACGACTGAAAAGTGATCTCGTATCCATTTAGGATCGGAATCGGCTAGATCCAGAGCGGTCTTTATTCCCAGGGCATCCAGTCGTTTGCTCAGTTTCCTGCCGATTCCCCATACTTCTTCCACCGGTGTCAGGTGCATAAGACGTCGTTGCCGGTCTCGGTTAGTCAGATCCACGACACCCCGGGTGGCGGGATAGTGTTTTGCGGCGTGGTTAGCTAATTTTGCCAATGTCGGACTTGGAGCGATTCCGACACAGATAGGTAAGCCCGTCCATATTCGCACCAGCTCTTTGACGTGGTGGCCGAAATCCAGATACGACACAACGGAATCGATACCGGTCAGATCAAGAAAGGCTTCATCAATACTGTAGGGCATGACCCGAGGTGCGCATTCCGCCAGGGCAAGCATGAATCGATGGGACATATCTCCGTAGAGTGCATAGTTGGATGAGCAAACAATCAGGCCGTGCTTTTCGACGTACTCCCGCAACTCAAAAATGGGTTGGCCCATCTTTATACCGAGTGCTTTCGCCTCCGGTGATCGTGCAACGGCACAGCCATCGTTGTTACTGGCGACCACGACCGGCCGGCCACGAAACGCTGGATTGAATAACTGCTCGCAGCTGGCGTAAAAGCTGTTCATGTCACAAAGAGCGAACACCTGTTTCATGTCAGAGCGCATGCACCACGGTGGTTACAACACCGAAAATTTCGAGTTCATCCTCCTCCCGAAGCGTGATGTCGGGGTAATCTTCGCTTTCTGCCCGCAACACAGGCCGGCTCGGAACACTCAGGTCCAGGCGTTTGCACACAAACTCGCCGTCAACGGACGCAATGACGATCTTGCGATGTCCCGGTGGCAGACTGCGATCGACAACCAGCACATCACCATCGTGAATCCCCGCCCTTTCCATGGAGGAGCCGGATGCACGAACGAAGTAGGTTGCAGCCGGCGTCCGAATACACAGGTCGTCCAAAGACAGTGTTTTTTCAATGTAATCCTGGGCCGGTGACGGGAAGCCGGCCTTGACCGCATCACTGAAGAACGCAATGGAGCTCCGGAGTTGCTCTGTTGGACGGAAAATCTGTTTGATCAGCATTGGACACCGCATCTCAATAAACTGTATGGATGAACAGTATATTACTTGAAGGTGGTTTGATCGACCCCTGCAAGTTTTGGTCTGAAGTTTTATACCAGATCCGCCTTAGGCACCCAGAGTGGCCAGCCCTCATCTTCGGAGCATGGCTAAACAAAGGAGAAGGCTTTTCCGTCCTGAGCCCTGCGCGGCGTAGCCGTGCCAAGGTTATGTCAGGTTATCAAAGAGAATTGAAGGTTAGTTCAGGAGCGAGTTTGGATTCCATCTGAGAGGTTGCGGGATACTCCTGCTTTTCTTCGTTTGCTAAAGCCGATCTGGTATAAAAAACCATATCATTAAAGATTAAGATGACGCTAATCCTCGGATCATCCGAAAACCGCAGGGGCATAACGCATCGCTCTGAACCGTGGACCGACGTTTCCCTGGTCAGCTTGAGAGCCCCCTTACCCAATTATCAAATTCAGCAGGTAGGTGCAGCTCCGCTTTAACACGCGAGATCGCAGTGTACACGCTGGACACGAGAGCATCTTTTGAGACCATGTTGGTCTGACTGAAAAAATCGTCCGCAATAACAACTTTTTCAAATTCCATGTTCTTGGTGTGCTCTGGCATCCCTAGCCACAGAACATTGGCGTAGCCCCTCGCCTGCCGAGACAATGATTCATCGAGGTGTTTGAGCTGATAGCCACGGGAAAGCAGGTCGACAATACGACTGATATCGGCGTGCTGCGATTCTCGCTTTACCAGTTCGTCGAAGGTTCCGTACCGGAATAAGCTTGGGAAGCTCGGGCGCGTACCGTGATTGAAGAGCTCGATTACGTCGCCCATGAACCACTGCAGGGCTTTCTCCGATCCTGGCATCAACGTGAAGGCGGCTTTTTCATGGGCACATCGCTGGAACTGCTCAAACAAGGCCCAGTATGAGCGAAAAATGATGGCGCAGTTTCCGCTCGGCGCCGGCAGGGTCTGGTAGGACACAACCCGGGTGTTTTCTGGTCTGATGCCGACAAACTCCAGCTCCGGAGTAATGGGGTGTGCCGCAAGAACCCGGTTAAAAAGCTCCGTTGTGCTCTCACCAGCCCTGACTGATACACCTAGTTCTCGACCTCGTGATCGCCCTGGTCGCTGAGTTCCTCCAGCCCCAAAAAGGTGTTGGTATCGATCACCAAAGGTAAATGTCGCCTGAGGTGGCGGCGTTCGCTCAAGAATATTAATAATGGGCAGGGGCAGATCGTGGGCTTCATCGACCAGGGCGATACGGATCGTAGGAGGAAGCACCTTGCCTTCAACATCAGCATGCTTGATTTGGTGATAGATCCGCATTGGCAGTTCAGATTCCTGATTTGGCGGATTCACAATGACTTCCCACATCCTGCGAGCAACTTCTACCAGAATGACTTTGTCTGAGGCGGACCAGTGAGACTTTATCGTAGCGGGTAGATGTTCAGTCGTGATCTCATGACCGGAGTTGTGGCAAAACGACGTCACCGTCTTCCACGCAATTTTGGCAACCTCGGGAGGCTTCGCTCGCTGAAGCGGTTGGATCCCCAGAATATGTGCCATTTGCTCATAGGTGCGGTTGAAGCGCTGCCCCATCCGGTAACGCGAGCCCCTGGAGGGCCTGGGTGCAGGCTCTCCAGGATAGACCAGTTCTTTCATCAATTCCGCTAACGTCAATCCCCGAACGGCTTGCGTGCGTTCCATGAGCGCTGTGAGTTGCTGACGGGTGTGAGCCAGAGCTACAACAGAGAGACCTTTGGCGCTCAAGGATGCCGCAAGCGTTGTGATGAGGTAGGTCTTACCCACGCCGGCGAAGCCTTGAATGGCCATGGGTTCGTCCGGCTCGGCCTCGATGGCTCGAATCAAGCGGTCGTGCTCAGTCGACAGTGACACATTCCGCTGCAGACCCAAGATGTTACGTTTGATGAACACCTGGTTGAACTCTTTCGAGCAACCATAACGCCATCGGTTTTTTTGTTCCAGGTAACTTTTGTTGGCAACGTCCGAGACTGACATCAGAAAGAACATGTCGCTGTTGCCCGGAGCCAGGTCAGAAAAGTGCTCTACTCGATCCTGTACCAGGTCCTCAATTTCTGATCTGGCCTCTTGAGAATCACCAATCAGCTGGAGGCTTTCCGCAAGGAGACGTTCACTCGCAGGGCCATTAAAGGGTTTTGATGAGTTGGCCAGTTTAAACAGGGTAAACAAACCCGCCAGCTCGGCATTGGTTAAGCCGGAGAGTCTTGTCCGGTCTTTATCCAGCTCCTGTAACGTCTCAAGGCTTAGTGGGATCGCAAGTTTCGTCATGGTGTCCAATTCGTGAGTTCAGGCAATCTCAAGGATCTTTTGCTTACGTGTAACCAAGATACCGTCAGAGTCTGGTATTGGCTAATGAAGAGATTCGTCTGCAGAAATATATGGTATAATAAACCAGACTATAAAGTTGTTTGTGTTCACACAGTGTCCGTGCCGTACTCTGATATTGGGAGATCCAAAACATGTTGAACTCTGATGTTGGCGATGTCCCTGTCCCGCGTGACTTGATCGAGGAGCTTTCGAATGCTTATCAATCTCTCGTGGATCATTGTGAAGGGCTAAAGAAGCTATCAGAAGTGGATCATGCCACAAATTTTGAAGTGTATATCCCAACTTTTGGCGCCACTGAAAAACAGCGCTATACCTCGGATGCGCGCAGAGCTGCGATTATCGATGCGGTTGGCCTGACCATTGACGATACTCACAACAGGAAATACGAAGCGGGTATTATTTGTGCTTCAGATGCGACAGTGTCGGCGGTCGAGCAGCTAAACGCAGCTAAAAGTCACTTCAAGGGAACGGTCCTGAAAATCCGGAACCTTTCCCTTGAGAAGCGCGGGGTATCACGGGAAACGGTCCTGAAGAACGCTCTGAAAAGTGCCGGAATTCAGACGCTTGATCTGCGGGAGTGTTACCGACAGATCCGGATCATGCCTCGTAATTTGGATTCAATCTCCTGGACCTGGGCAACCAGTCACGCCCGGATCCAGAAACTCAGCTTTGATGAGGCCATGGCGCTTGCCGAAGGGCTCAGGGATCGTGATGTGGAGTTGGCAGACACCGCCATAGATGTCCTGCGGCGAAAATGTTCACCAGATCAGCCTTTGGTCCGCCGAATCACTCTGCCGAATCAATTGCGAGCAAACTACGCCTATCGCGAGGCGGGCAAGGTCCTCCGGAAGAGTTGCCCGATTTCGGGAGTAGTTATTGCACAGCAGGAGACTCTCCCGAGGTTGGCTTGGCGTGAAAATCCAGCATTTCGTAAAGAGGTTCCAGTTAGACTCCAGCGCGAATCCAAGATAGAACCAGAACCAGTCATTCAAGCATTGAGCATTCATCGCTATGTCGACGGTTAAGCCTGAACACCCTGCTCTCCAGGCAAAGGTACGCTGTTTCGGTTCAAAGGCGGCTCTCACTGCAGAGGCGACCTACATCACCCAAGAGGGAGGCGTGCCGCTGGCTGCACTGAATTTGGAAGTCGCACCACGCAAAGGTGAACGCATTGAATGGAATAGTAAGATTGTTCTCCAATTGGGCGAGGACGATCTACCACTTCTTTGTTGTGTGTGTCTGGGCTATTTACCCAAGGCCGAGTTTAAGAGGCCAACAAAGGGGATAACGATTGAGCGCCAGCCCGGCAGGATTTACCTGGCTGCCAGCCAAGGATCAGGTACCGGATACGCCCTACCCCTGCCCATTTCACAAAGTTTTCGGCTTGGCGCACTGGCTCTTGCACAACTAAAGAAACAGTCCGTTTGTGACGACGAGCAATTGGTATTGGCAGCGCTAAGAGGGGCGGCAGCACTCTATAAAGGTTAGGTAGAATGCCACCTGCAGCTCTCTTGCGGCTTGACTCATCCGCCAGAGATCGCGGACTCGGCGGTTTGGTATGTGGAAAGGAGCTCCAGCCCTGCCTGAGAGCACCGCCAGGCTTCATACCCCTTATGCTGATGACGGACTGGCAGCGAGAGCATTCATTTTCTGAATGGAACCAAAATCTCACTACAGGCCCGTTATTCAAAGCTTTGAACGTTCGTTCGGGCGGCAATTCCTGGTTGCGACCATTCTCAAGATGGAAGATCAATCAGCTGACCAATTGTACCCATAGGCAAGTAAAGCGACTGCAGATCTCCGAATTGCCTTCCCATAGGCAGGAAGCCGTAGCGCTTAAAAAAGCGATCACTGCTCTGGGTAAGAGGGTCCGTTACAACCGCTATTCCCATGCCACTGTATTGAACAATCCGGTACGCTTCTTCCAAGGCCTCAAGAAGCAGCGTTTCACCGTATCGGTGTCCGGAGCCGTGTAGTTTGCTATCCACACCCAGCCACGCAAGCTTGATCACTGGAATGGGATAAGCCGGGTATCGGCTACGGGTCTCCTGATCTGGAAGCTCATCACGCACTACGGTTGCGCTGGTCAGGGTGAAATACCCCAGGACCGGAGCTGGCAACACATTTGTAGGTTCATCATCCACCAGCACCCAGGTGCGATTAATTTTCTTGTCCATCTGCTTGCGAGCTTCTCGGCTAAGGAACTCATTTACCCGTTCCAGCCCACAATCAAACGATTTCCGGTCATGCGACTTCTTATCTAATGGCTCTAACCTCAAGGTCACCGTTTTCCATCCTTTTGCTCCGGCGGCGTTTCGCGCTCAGCAACGCCTCGTTCGGTGCTGGAGCTGCCTCGCAAGCTGCTACAAAAGCATCAAACGACTGGCTGTTCAGGCGATACACCTCAGCCTCCTCGATCACGCGAACCGACTTCTCCCGGATTGCCTGGATGACAAACTCTGAGAGACTGTGACTCCCGGTCAGAGCTGAAGCGCGCGCCGCCAATTCTTTAATAGCTGGATCAATTCGTAAATCCAGCCGCGCGCTTGTTTTTGACATGCGGTGTTCCTCTTTCAACTGGCTGGCCAATCGACCAGTCCCTCTGTTTTGGTGTTTTCCATTTTGCTGTACTACTGGCTTAAACCTAGAAGCCATCGCGTACGGAAAATAACCGTACAACAAATATCGGCTAATGCTATCCAAATGTCAACGGGAAGCTCAACTCACTGAAACGCCATATTGCAGAACAATTAAAAAATTGTGATCACAGAAGAAACCGCTCATATGCTATGAGCAAGTCTGTATAACTGCCCAACCGCTACCCCGGAACCCACTTCGCAAGGTGAAACATTCGGATACGAATCTTTACATCGATTAAGCCTGGTCCCGACGGGTGCGGAAGGTTTAACTGGTTGGTAGAAAATCGCACCCTGTCCGCAAAAAACCAGCGACTCACTTCACGACCCCTCGCCCATTCAACGGAACAACGTATTTGTTCCGCAATAGAGTGACCGTTCGATGAGCCCCCTTGGATGAGATCGGAACAAGCTGTTGGTACTCGGTATGGTCGCAAAGCGAACGTTCAGATGGTGCGATAACGCGAAGCTTTGCGGCAGTTTTGGAACCGCGCAGCGGTGGAAAACTGTCCGACAACAGCGGCTGCTTAAAATGCTATCGTTCACCTTCCAGCTCGTGCCATACCCTTAGAATGATGATGGCACTCACATGTACAGAATAGCGAACAATGTACTTGCCAAAGACCATGTCGCGGATGGAATCAGGTACTGGCGCCAGTTCAACCGGCGGACGGTCAGGCAACTGACACCTCACGTGCAGCTGCCAGCGGGCTGGCGTAGCAGCTCCCTATCCCCCCCCCGGGGATATGAATTCGTTCATAGCGACAAAACCGTCTATCCGTTTTTTCTCAGGAAATTTTCTGTGCATCACGAACGATTGAATCACTGGCAATGATGGTCTGGGAAATCCTCGCAGGAATCGTATATGGCTCAATGGCATGGCTAGCCGATGGCGTACCAAAGTCTTTCTCGACGAGCAACTTCAGGACTTGGAGGAAGCTATAAAACAAACTGTCGAAGACGACGAAGCAAAAGTCTCTGACCTGCATGTGTGGACGATTGGTTCAAACATACACGCTGCATAGTATCTTTGGTTTCACACCGTATTGAGTCACCCACAGCGTACAGGAATCGTATTCAAGCCCAGCCTAAATCTCTGGTTCATGTAACCGTTGAGTTAAACCAGTGCAGTACCAATCATGAATCAATGCCAGAGGAACTGCCGAATCAATGCTAATCAGAGGCAAGTTTGTATTGGCTATAGAAGCTTGCTAAATTACCGTTTCGTTGGGGAGTAGCCTGCTTCCGATGCTCGGAAGAGTTCGTATCAACATACTTGGCCACATGCCATGGTGCGAACACCTCTCGGTTGGCGAGACCATCGATATATCCATGCCCAAGGTCGGGCGTGTGGTTATATCGTGGACTCAATATGCCCGACCGGAGCCCGTTTAATGAGCCCTTTTGCCCTTCTCTTGCTTGCCTTTGCGATGTCCACCGATGCCTTTGCTGCGGCGATTGGTAAAGGTGCAAGCCTTAAGCATCCCCGGTTAACCGAAGCTTTCAAAATCGGACTCATCTTCGGTTCGATTGAAGCCTTAACCCCGTTGGTCGGCTGGCTGATCGGTAAGTCTGCCTCAGGTTATGTGGAAGCCTGGGATCATTGGATTGCGTTTTCCCTTCTGATGATTCTTGGCCTGCATATGATTTCTGAGGGCATTAAGCCGGAAGAAGATGAGGTAGAAAAGCCATTAAAGCAGTCATTGCTCCGCACCTGCCTTACAGCCTTCGGGACAAGCATTGATGCCTTGGCAGTTGGTGTAGGCTTGGCACTCATCAACGTGAACATCTGGGTGGCCGCAGCTTTGATTGGCTTAGCAACCACTCTCATGGTGACCCTTGGCATCATGCTGGGGCGCGCTGTCGGAGCTGTATTAGGACATCGAGCAGAAATTTTTGGCGGCGTTACGTTAATCGCTGTGGGTGTGTGGATCTTATCTGGCCATCTGTAATATCCCCCATGGGGGTGATAGGAGTATTGTCTCCGTTGAAATCCAACCACAGACCCGACGCAGTGGGTTGATGATTCCGGCATTCACCAGAAGAAATGCGTCCAACGCTCGTCATACTGTCAGCACTGCGTCGCAGTGCCAACATTCGCTTTTGTTTGGTTTGCATGGAATAGGGGACGGTTGCAAAGCGAACATTCGGGTAGGACGATAAGCACTAGTATAGTGGCGCCCATGTACCGCAGCGAAATGGGCGTTCGGGTGTAGGACCGACGGCCCGGAACGAACTACAACAGTTGGTTATGTGGCGCGAGGCGCAAACATGATGATCGCCATTCCCACCAAAGCAACAGCTGAACCAACTAAATCCCAAACTGTTGGTCGAATCCCATCGACCACCCAAAGCCACACAATTGCCATAAAAATATACACACCGCCATACGCAGCATAGACCCTGCCAGCAGCGGTGGGGTGCAGTGAAAGCAGCCACGCAAATACCGCGAGGCTCAACGCACCTGGCACCAGGAGCCAGATGGTTTTACCTTCTCGAAGCCAGAGATAAGGCAAATAACAACCCACGATCTCTGCCAAAGCGGTGACGAGAAAAAGACCAACCGTTTTCAACTCAGGCAATGAAATTGACCTCTTGGCAGTACCCTGACTTTGCGGCGTGCCAGCGCCAGCGTAGATGCGTCCGACAACATACGATATTTAAAGCCCCACGCCATAGTACCGAAGGACAACCACCATTACTGTAGTAGCCCCCATTTAAACCGGACACCTTGGTAGAAGCAAAGGCCTAGGCATAGACCTAGTGCAAAAGCGTGTCCAAGGTGGAGGAAGTCGAAGTTATAACCGGATTGCGTCGTCGCCGGTATTCCGCGAAGGAGAAGACATTCATGGTCGCAAAGCGAACATTTGCATTGGACGATTACGCGGAGCTTTGCGGCTATTTTGGAGCAACGAATCAGAGGAAAGTGCATTAGAGCGCTGCAACGGTGAGCTTTCCGCTCACCATAGCCAGCACAGGAGACTTTGTCCCGTTCATCGCCCTCACTTGGACTTAAATACCAGTTGGCCCGTGATGTGTAAGCCGTCGAAACTCAGAACAAGCGCTCCCCGTTATCCACCTGCGCATCCGGTCTCACCAAGGTAACTGCGCCCTTCTCCGTTTGCACGCCAGTGACCAGGCACTCAGACAGAAAAGGGCCGATCTGTTTAGGCGGAAAATTGGTGACGGCCAGAATCTGCTTGCCGATGAGCTCCTCCTTGCCATAGAGGTTTGTAATCTGTGCACTCGATTTACGAACACCAATGTCCGGCCCGAAATCCACTCGCAATTTATAAGCCGGTTTGCGCGCTTCAGGAAAATCCATCACTTCAATGATGGTCCCGATCCGTAGTTCAACCTTATCGAAATCGTCCCAGGTAATCATCTCACTGCTCCTCTGACGTAGTTAGTCTGTTAACAAATCTGGCTTGGCGAACTTTCGGCTCTTCGCACGACCCGCGATCAAGGAACCAATGACGATCAGGATGCTGGCACTCAACACGGCAACTGTAGCCTCCCCGAATCCGGCAATGATCAACAGGATCACTGAAATCAGTGGCGCACTGTATGCCAGGGTTCCCAGTAACTGGATGTTTCCGTGCTTTACACCATGGTCCCAGGTGAAGAATGCTATGCCCACCGGTCCGAGGCCGAGCCCCACCACGCCAATCCATTGAAGTGCGCCTTCTGGCCACACTGTTTCCTCCCATAAAAGGTGACAAATCAACGCCAGAAAAGCCGTGACACCGCAGAACCAGCCCACCGCATCGGTCGGTACCGAGCGAACCAGTCTGCTGAGAACGGAATAGGATGACCAGATCAAAGCGCAGGACAGAGCCACCATGTAACCCGGCAGGTTCTCCCAGGAAAATCCATCGGCATTACGGCTGATCAACAACCAACAACCCGCTAGGGCAACCAGGCCCCCAACGATGTACTGACCTCGTAGTTTCTCGCCCGGCAGGAAGGCCGACAGCAGGACGATTAGCAGCGGCCATAGGTAAGCCAGAAGGCTGACTTCAACGGCCGGGGCCAGTGTCATGGCCTTGAAGTAGGCAAAGTGATACCCGAACAAACCAACGATGCCGATGCACCATGCAAGCGGCGATTGCCGTAAATAATGCACACCGGAATGTCCCGAGAAGACCCAGCGACCGCACATCAGCAGGAAAGCGATACCGAAGGTCATGGCCATAAGCTGGAACTCAGGAATCTCACCACCGGAAAGCTTGGTCAGCAATGCCAAAGTGCCCCATAACAGAACCGAAATTGACCCGATCCAGGTTGCGGCGGTAACGGATGCCATGAAACCCTCCCGAAACTCTCATGTGTGAATGATTGCAGAAGGGTATCCAGTGCGAAGGGTAGGAACTTTCAAATCCTGGCGGAACTATTTCGAAATACGGCGGAAGTGGCTGGGCGCTTTTCCAAAGTGGGCTCTGAACCTGTCGCTAAAGGCCGATAACGATGAATAGCCAACAGCGTCGGCAACTCGCTGGACGCTGAGCCCCGACTGCTCCAGAAGCCGCCAAGCTTCTTTCATTCGTAACTCTGTGAGGTATTGATGCGGCGTCATGCCGACCTGGCGCCGAAACAGATCGTTCAACTGCCGAATGCTCAGATGTGCCACGGCAGCCGCCTCAGCCAAGGACAGCGGTCGGCTGAAGTGTTCGTCCAGCAATTGTTTCGCGGCGAGGACTCTGCGGTCCAGCTTCAGCTGACTTCCATGGCGCTCCTGAAGCAACTGAATCAGCAGAAGCAGCATTTGATGCTGGGTAAAATCCGACTCAGTCCCATGTTGGAGCTGTGCGTGAAGGAACTGGACGTAATGGAGCAATGCCGGATCGAGGTCTACGAAACAAGGTAGCTTGTCTAGCGCCGGGGCCAAGCCTTCGGGGACATCTGCAACCAAAAACCGATTATCGTCGGTCGCAGCATATCCATGGCCAATTCCTGCGGGAATGATTGCCGCTCGATGCTGTGCAACCTTTCCTTCCTTGGCATCCACTGACAGAGATAACGTTCCCACCAACGGCAATACCAGTTGGTGATGGTCGTGGGAGTGGCTTTTTCCCTCGTCTTCGTAGGTTCGTATATGCAAGCCGATCTCAGAGTGTTTCATGCGACCAGTATAATCAGAAACACAGGAGAGTCATCACAGAACCACTCTTTCACCCATCTCTCATCCGTGATCCGACCGGTTCATAGTAAAAACGCGGCAAATTCACAGTCACGAAGTATCTCTTGAGCTAGCCCAAACGGTTTGTGGCTAGAATGTCCGCTTTTGTTTACGACTGAAGGAGCCTGATCGAAACCCGAAGGTGATCATCGACCGGATCTGGCAGCGTCTGCAACATTCAGCGACCAAGCCAAGTTACGCATTTAGATCTCAATACTCTCGGCTATCTCCAGAGCATCCTCGACTTCGACGCCAAGGTATCGCACGGTGCTCGACATATTCGTGTGTCCCAATAACAACTGTACAGCTCGCAGATTTTTGGTCTTCTTGTAGATCAATGTCGCTTTGCTGCGTCTCATCGAATGGGTTGCGTAGACTGAAGGATCAAGTCCAATGCTGGTTATCCACTTTTTGACGAGACGGGCATATTGATGAGTAGTGATGTGGTCAAACTTTCTCATCCGACTCGGCCACAAATAATCCATACCTGAAAGTCTGCGCAATTCGATCCACGCTTCGACCGATTCGCGCGTCTTTTTCGTTATCTCAAATTGAACAGGTTGACTGGTTTTCTGCTGAGTGACTTGCGCCCGATCCAGAACCTCTCCGTTTCTGGAAATATCTCGAACCAAGAGCTTTACCAAATCGCAGGACCGGAGCTTGCAATCAATTGCCATGTTGAACATCGCCAGCTCTCGGATGTTCTTAGCAATCTCCAACCGAATACGGATAGCCCATATTTGTTCGAGTTTGAGCGGTAGTTTCTGGCCAACGAGCTTTCCCTTGTTCCAGGGAGCTTTGCTGATAGGAAATGTCATGGTGTGGCCCTCTTCGGAGGGTTAGGGCCTTTAAGTATGGCTCAGAAAATTGTTTCCTGTTGTCCAACCTGGTCGCAAAGCGAACGTTCAGATTTTTGGAATCTGCACGCAACATATGAGGCCGTCCAGCAATAGATCCGGGCCGAACGATACCACTGAAACGACCGGCTGAAATGTTTCTGGCCGGTCGGCTTCAGTTTACGGGAGCAACCACCCGACAGATACGAAGAGCAAGATCCTCACAGGTAATCCCGGGTGGACTGGACACTCGCATAGGCAAACCCAAGAGCCGCCATAGCCGTGGCATGAACCTGTGCCGCCGGCACCTTCACGCCGTTGAACTCCAGGTCCATCGTGGCGCAAGCATCTTCCAGCACAGTGACCTTGTAGCCAAAATCTGAAGCGGCTCGGCTGGTGGCTTCGATGCACATGTGACTCATGGCACCGATCACAACCACTTCCTCAATGTCGCTGGCATCCAGCAGCTCTTTCAGGTTGGTTTTCAGGAATGAGTTGGGATAATTCTTCAGAATCACCGGCTCATCACCTTTTGGTGCCACGGATTCGTGGATGTTGATGCCGTTTGTACCCGGGGTGAATACAGGCGCATCCGGGTCCGGAAACTCATGGTGAACATGCACCAGCAGGTCTTTGTTCTGACGCGCTGTATCTATCACCTGGGCAGCCTTGGCGGCTGCCTGTTCAATGTTCACCAGAGGCAGTTTGCCGGAGGCAAAGTACTCATTCTGGATATCGACAACAATAACGGCTCGCTTGCTCATTTGACTGTTCCTCATTGGATCATTTGTTTCAGGGGTGTTCTGGTCAGAAAGAAAGAATCTCACCATCCGCCGGGATCAATACCCGCTCATCAATCCCCTCGTTCTCCACGAACTCTGCCAGCTCTTCACGGCTCAGGGTCATATGGTTCACCGCATCCATGTGCACGGCGACAATGTCCGCATCTGGTAAAGCTCGGTGCACTCGCAGGGTATCTTCTTTGCCCATGATGATCGAGTCGCCCTCAAAGCCTGTCAGTTCCGCCGCCCCGGCATTCAACACAACAACGTCCGGCTGAAAGCGCTCCAATGACTGAACCACTTCATCACGCCACACGGTATCGCCTACCACGTAAGTGGTTTCCTGCCCCTCGGCTTCAAAAACCACACCCATGATTTCACCGAGCGCCTTGGCCAGCTCGGGAATGGGTAACGATCACCGCATCGGTACCCTCAATCACATCCTCAGCGGCCATGGGCAAGCCCACCAAAGGATTACGCAGCTCACTGCGGTAAGTGTCCGGAAAGCCCGGGTAAGCTCCTTGTTCGGCCAGCATAGGATCAATCAGAAAGGTGGTCTCTCCGTATGTAACCTTGATGGTGGCATTGCGGATTTGCTGTATCTGGTGGCTGGGTTCCCGGGTATACGATTCGGCGAAAGCAGCGCCAGTAAAAACAGTCGAAGCAAGCATCAGGGCGGCAGCGAAAGTTTTGATCAACATGGTATTTATCCTCCAACAGGGTGTTCGTTGATGGAGTAAGTCTACGGAGATGTGATCACCACCAATATTGACCTGAAAGACAATGATCGAAAGAATCGGGCCAAGCAGTTATCATCGGGTTAAATGAACCACAGGAGTGACACCGTGGCGCTACCGAAAGTCGGGCTTATCCTTCACCCACAATTCAGCCCCTTCCATTTCTCTGTTCCTTACATGGTGTTCAGTATTGCCTTGCCCGACGGCCCCTTGTTCGAGTTGCTGATTATCACCCCAGACGGCAAGCCCCTCACATCCGAACGGGCCATGACCGTTCAGCCAGATGGCGGGCTGGAATTATTGGATGCGGTTGATATTGCGGTAGTACCCGGCTGGCACGATCTTAGCGAAGCCCCACCGCCGCAATTGGCGGAGGCTCTCACCCGCTGCCATGAACGGGGCGCACATGTGGTAGGCCTTTGCTACGGCACCTATGCGCTGGCCTATGCGGGTTTGCTGGATAACAAGAGAGCCTCGACCCACTGGCTGGCAGAACAGGACTTCCTCAATAGGTTTCCACAGGTGAATCTGGATACCAACGCCCTCTATGTGAAGGATGACCGGCTGGTCACGTCCGCTGGCACAGCGGCGGGACTGGATTGCTGCCTGTTTCTGGTGCGGGAGTATTACGGTGCCAGGACCGCCAATACCCTTGCCCGCCTGATGGTTGTTCCGCCGCACCGGGAAGGTGGCCAGGCTCAGTTCATTGAGCAGCCGGTCGCGATTTCCACTCAGGATGCGCATATCAACCGACTACTTGACTATCTGCGGGAACATCTGGCCGAAACACACACAATCGATGAACTGGCCGCCCGCACCGCCATGAGCCGGCGCACCTTCACCCGCCATTTCCAGAGAGCCACCGGCATGACGGTAGTGGAGTGGTTGGTGAGTGAACGACTTCGGCGAGGACGGGAACTGCTGGAGACCACATCGCTGCCTGTGGAAGCCATCTCGGAAAGAATCGGCTTCCACACAGCAACGTCATTCCGGCAGCATTTCAAGCAACGTCACCACGTAAGCCCTCGTGACTGGCGCAGGACCTTTGGAGATGTGGCCTGATAATCCAGCCACCAGTTCAGCGGGCAGGTAACAGGAGTACTGCGGGAAAGCCCGAAATACCGGTTCGGCTAGTCGAAGTGAGTGCCACAATCTCTGGAATGGCTGACGGATAATGGCAACTGCTACATTGCCAAAGAAACGCGAGTCTTCGCATCCGCTCTGGGTTTTGTGGTGTATATCACACCCGCGCGAAGCCCTCATAGTAACGGCATAGCGGAGGCTTTTGTGAAGGCGTTTAAGCGGGGCGATGTATACCTGTACGACCTTCCTGATCCAGCCACAGTGATGGCCAGATTGCCGAAATGGATCTGAGACTATAATCGCAGCCACCCGCACAAGAGTCTGAAATGCCACCGGGGAATACCGGGCTGAACTGGCAAGATGGTGCTCAGTTTAGTTGGGGCAACTACAGGCATCAGTATTATCGACCTTGTTAAAATCAGAAGGCTGGCTGCCAAGAGAATTGTCGCCAACTGGTCATCCTAATTGTCGCCGAACACCCCCCCGGCAATCGAGGGGGGCTGCGTAGGGCCGTGTGGCCCTACGCAGCGTGACCTGATTGAGTCAAGGCCGGGTTGTCATGCAGGCAGTTTGGCTGCAAGCAGTTCGACCTTCTCGATATTGGGCGGAGAACTGAGCAAGGTCTCGGCGTTGGCCATCAAGGCCTCGGCGATCTGGCCGTTCAGATGTGCTTGGCGACCTGCCTCATCGGCAAAGGCATCGAACACACCGAACGTCGAAGGGCCAAACTTCAATGCGAACCAGGCAGTGGTGCCGGACTCGGCGTTGGCGAGCGGCAGTGCGCTGGCCAGGAAGTCGGCAAGCGCAGCCTCCTGGCCGGGTTTGGCTTCGAGGCGAACAAACAGGGCGAGCTTGGTCATACTGTAATCCTTTGGGTAAATGGGTTAGGTGAATGGATCAACGAGCCTGAAGTCTAAGTCGTCATGACAGCCATCTCTATAGACAATAATGACAACTTTGATATCATTCTTGCCATGAAACTCCACATCCTTGTTTGTGATGGCGTGTTTGATCTGGGGCTTGCGGCGCTCACTGACACAGTGGGCTTGGCCAATGCGATGACAGGCTCGCTGCCACAAGCTCCCGCGCACATAGAGCTCACGCTGGTGGGCGTGCGGCGTCGCATCCGAACTGCGCAAGGCTTGACGGTCCCCGTGGTCCCTGCGCGTGGTGTGCCGGAACCAGACGTCGTGCTCGTGCCCGCGTTTGGTGACAAGATGCCTGACACGCTCTCGGCTCGGCTCACACGCCCCGACGTGCCCGATGCGGTCGCCATGCTACAGCAGTGGTCCACCGCTGGCGCGCACCTTGGTGCCGCCTGCTCCGGTAGCTTCTTGCTTGCAGAGAGCGGCCTGCTTGATGGGCATCGTGCGACGACGTCATGGTGGCTGGGGCCGATGTTTCGGCAGCGCTATCCGAACGTCACGCTGGACGAGTCACGCATGATCGTGAACTCGACACGCTTCACCACCGCGGGTGCCGCTTTGGCCCACGTCGACCTGGCCTTGCGCATCATCCGGGAGCGCAGTCCGGCGCTGGCTGCCCTGGTGGCACGCTATCTGCTGGTAGAGACACGCAGTTCGCAAGCCGAGTTCGTGATTCCCGACCACCTTGCGCATGCCGACCCGATGGTGGAGCGCTTCGAGTGCTGGGCCAGAAGTCAGCTCGCGAAGGGGTTCTCGCTGGCCGAGGCGGCCAGCGCCGCGGGCACAAGCGAGCGCACCTTGGCGCGGCGGCTGCAAAGCGTTTTGGGCAAGACACCGTTGTCGTATTTCCAGGACCTGCGCGTGGAGCATGCCGTCCATCTCTTGCGCACCGGAAACGCGAGCGTCGACCAAGTCGCCGCACAGGTCGGGTACTCGGATGGGGTGACCCTGCGGGCCCTGTTGCGCCGCAAGCTGGGTCGGGGTGTCAGGGAGTTGCGACGCGGCGGATGACCAGAGGCGTTTGGTATATGTACGGCTGGAGACCGCCGCGAAACTGACGCAGGCCAAACGGCGCATTTGGACAAACTGACAAAACTACTGCCCCACAGAATTTAACTTAACGATTCGTCCAGGAAATCCAGCAGCATCCGCACTTTTGGGGATAAATGCCGGTTATGTGGATAAATCGCCCAGATTCCATCGTCGGCTTCTTGATAATGTTCCAGCAAGTTCATAAGTTTTCCACAGGCCAATGACGGCTGAACGTAATAATCGGGAAGTTGCACGATCCCGATGCCTTTCAGGGCCGCGTCCAGCAACGCCCAACCGCTGTCGCACTTCATGTTGCCTTTAACGCGAACGTTGTAGGGCTTACCTCGGTCCTGAAAGCGCCAGTAATCCAGATTGCCTTGCAAACAATTGTGCCGGTCCAGTTCCGAAAGCGAATGCGGCACACCATAGGTGGATAAGTATTCCGGCGAGGCGCACACGTATAAGGTTCGTGACGACAACCGCTTGGCCATCATGGATGAATCTTCCAGTTTTCCCAGCCGAATCGCCAAATCGTAACCGCCACCGACCAGATCCAGCTTCTGGTTGGTCAGATTCAGCTGCACCTCCAACTCCGGGTAGCGCAGGATGAAATCGTTCACCAAGGGGGCGATCACCTTCTCGCCATAGGTCACCGGTGCGGTCAGCCGTAATTTTCCCTTGGGGATAAGTTGCAGGTTGGTCATGGCCCGCTCGGCCTCTTCCAGACCATCGAGTACCTGGCGGCAATACTGGTAGTAGGTTTGGCCGGCTTCCGTCACCGAAACCTTGCGGGTGGTGCGATACAGCAGTTTGGTCGAAAGCCGGGATTCCAGTGCGCTGACCTGCCGGCTCACCTGAGCTGTGGAAATGCCCAATCGTTTCGCCGCAGCGGTAAAACTTTCGGCTTCCGCGACCGCCACAAACTCACTGACCCCTTCCCAAATAAACATGTTCAGTTCCTTGCGTTACGACTTGGGTGAGCTTAGATACAAAATGCCGCCAGCAAACAAAATACGGTTCATTGTTACTATACAGTAAAGGTGATTTGATTAATTGGCCGATTATCTATCTTAAGAACAATAATACAATGATCCCATCAACATGGCAGAAGAACCTGCCGAAGCCCGACAAAATCTGGAGCACACAACATGACTCAGACCATCAAATCTAAAGCCGCTATCGCCTGGGGCCCGAAACAACCTCTGTCCATTGAAGAAGTGGATGTGATGCCGCCTCAAGCTGGCGAAGTACGTATCCGGGTGATCGCTAGCGGTGTGTGTCATACCGATGCGTTTACCTTGTCTGGCGAAGATCCCGAAGGCATTTTCCCGACCATTCTCGGCCACGAAGGCGGCGGTATTGTTGAGTCGGTAGGCGAAGGCGTTACAAGCCTGAAAGTGGGTGACCACGTTATTCCGCTGTACACCCCTGAGTGCGGCGAATGTAAATTCTGCACCTCTGGTAAAACCAACCTGTGCGGGAAGATTCGTGAAACCCAGGGCAAGGGCCTGATGCCAGACGGCACCACTCGTTTCTCGTTAAACGGCGAGCCGATCTATCACTACATGGGTTGCTCAACCTTCTCCGAGTACACCGTACTGCCCGAGATTTCTCTGGCAAAAGTGAACAAAGAAGCGCCATTGGAAGAAGTGTGCTTGCTCGGTTGTGGCGTAACCACCGGCATGGGTGCGGTGATGAACACCGCCAAAGTAGAAGAGGGCGCTACCGTGGCCATCTTCGGTATGGGCGGCATCGGCCTGTCGGCGGTGATTGGTGCCACCATGACTAAAGCCAGCCGCATCATTGCTATCGACATCAACGAGAGCAAATTTGAGCTGGCCCGCCAGTTGGGCGCGACCGACTGCATCAACCCGAAAGATTACGACAAGCCGATTCAGGAAGTGATCGTAGAACTGACCGACGGCGGTGTGGATTATTCCTTCGAGTGCATCGGCAACGTAGATGTAATGCGTTCAGCACTGGAATGCTGCCACAAAGGCTGGGGTGAGTCGGTGGTTATCGGTGTTGCGGGCGCCGGCCAGGAAATTTCCACGCGTCCGTTCCAGCTGGTGACCGGTCGGGTCTGGAAAGGCTCTGCCTTTGGTGGCGTGAAGGGCCGTTCCGAGCTGCCGGGCATCGTTGAGCGGTACATGCAAGGTGAATTCAAGTTGAACGATTTCATCACCCACACCATGGGACTGGAAGATATCAACAAGGCGTTTGATCTGATGCACGAAGGCAAGAGCATCCGTACCGTTATTCACTACGACAAGTAATGAAATCTGGTCGCCTGCCAGTCAGGCGGGCGACCGTTTTGTTGAGAGGTTGCAATGACTATTGAAAATCTGAGCAGTAATAAAAGTTTTGGTGGTTGGCACAAGCAGTACAGTCATCACTCCGAGACGCTGAACTGTTCGATGCGGTTTGCTATCTACCTGCCGCCGCAGGCCTCCAATGGCAAAAAGGTGCCAGCGCTGTATTGGTTGTCCGGGCTGACCTGTACCGATGAAAACTTCATGCAAAAAGCCGGTGCGCATCGCATGGCTGCCGAACTGGGTGTCGCCATTGTTGCCCCGGACACCAGCCCGCGCGGGGACGATGTCGCCGATGATGAAGGCTACGACTTGGGTAAGGGCGCCGGGTTCTATGTAAATGCGACTCAGGAACCCTGGAGCAAGCATTACCGGATGTACGATTACGTGCTCAACGAATTACCGGCACTGATTGAAGATATGTTCCCGGTGAGCGATCAGCGTTCCATCTTTGGCCACTCGATGGGCGGGCATGGTGCGTTGGTGCTGGCACTGCGCAACCCGGAGCGTTTCCAGTCCGTCTCGGCGTTCAGCCCGATCAGTAACCCGGTCAATTGCCCGTGGGGTAAGAAGGCCTTTGGCGCTTACCTCGGTAAAGACACCGCCAGCTGGGCTGAGTACGACGCCAGCTTGCTGATGCAAAAGGCGAGCAAGTTTGTGCCGGCGTTGGTGGACCAAGGCGAAGCGGACAACTTCCTGACCGAGCAGTTGAAGCCGGAAATGCTGGAAGCCGCTGCCAAACAAAGTGGCTATCCGCTGGAACTGAACCGGCATGAAGGGTACGACCACAGCTACTACTTCATCGCCAGTTTTATTGAGGAGCACCTTCGCTTCCATGCGAAGTATCTAATCGGCTGATAAATTTACCCTCCCCCTAAAGTTTTTTGGGGGAGGGTATAAAAAATGCTTTTATATATTTTTAAATTAAATACGAATTAAAAAAATAAATTTATTGTTCACTGTAATAAGCAGAAATATCAGCAATATCCTCATCAGACAAATTCACCGCCTGGGGTGTCATTACTGCTGACATTCCACCCGGCGCGCAAGCTCCAGTTTGACCCTGGACAAAGTTTTGCTGGCAATGCCGTAATAGCGCCCCTCCAAATGAAGGACTCTCCGATCCTAACCCGGATTTCTCATAGTGCTCCAACAACCTTCGCAGACCAAGCCTGGTAGTGCCAGATCCGAGTGGTCATGGTCGAAGTTGGCGATTATTTAGCCAGTTTCCGGCATTCAGGCACAACTCCCCCTTTCCCCCATTGGTATCGGGCCGGGGGAGCCCGGGCTTCTATCCCGGAACCAGACGGCGTACCAGGTCAGAGAGTTCGTCTTTGTAAGGATAGGCATCACTCATCAACACCCGTATGCGCCGAGTGTTGCGAATGATGACCGCGCCCACCTTGATCAGCTTCAGCCGCAGGTTACTGGCGCTCATGCGCTCGAAGGGCGTTTTCTTCAGGTGAGCGCGTAATCGCTCGAACAACGTGTAGGCAAAGCCCGACAGAAGCAGCCGCCACTGATTGGTCCACCACCGCGTGCTGGAGGTGCGATCTGCGAACAGACACAACTGCTGATCCTTGATCCGGTTTTCCATGTCACCCCGGGCACAGTATTGCTCGTAGTAGAGTTTAACGCCGTCGTCGTAACGGGAGCTGATAATGAACCTGGGGTTGGCACCCAGTTCGCCCTCCTCCAGACGCGCGATCACCCAGCGGGGGTGTTTCCAGGTTCGGGCCTGGTACTGGAACCGGTAGGTGGCGCAGACTTTTTCACCCAGTTCGTTGTGAGCCTTGCGAACCAACATCGAGGGTACGTCTACCTCCTTGAGCAGCCGGCTGTTCTTGCTGAGGCCCACCAGATAGTCCACGTTGTTCCGGTCGCACCAGCTCAGCAATCGGGGACGGTAAAAGCCGCTGTCACCCCGGAACACGATGCGGGTATTCGTCCAGTACTGCCGAATGAACTTCACCAGCAAGGCCAGAATGGCCCAGCTGTGGCGGCTGTCGCTTCGGTTGCTGGTGCGCAGGTAGCTCACCAGCAGATGGCGACCGCAGAACACGTACAGTGGGAAGTAACAATGGTGATTGTAGTAGGCGTTAAAGAACTTGCCGGGCTGGTCGCCATGCACCGGAACGTCGGTGCCATCAAAATCCAGCACAATTTCCTTGGGTGGAGTCTCGTGCTGTTCAATGAAGTGATGCCACAGCAGTTCGTGGGCCTTGACCACGGCCTGCCGGTCTACGCGCTGTTCCATGCGGCACAAGGTCGATTTGCCCGCCAGAATGGCCTCTTCACCGGTCGCGGTCTGAAGTGCCTGGCCAGCGCGTAACGTTTCGTGATCGTTTAGATCTTCGTACCCGGCAGCCACGCCAAAGACCCGTTGCCGGATCATGGTTTGAAGCTTGTGGCGAAGCACCGGATTACGGGCATCGTCCAGCACCGTAGCCAGGCGCTGAGTGAGCTGGTGTTGATTGTCGACTTCCCGAAGCAAAAGCAGTCCGGCATCGGAGGTGATGTGACCACCGGAGAAATCGGCTTCAATTTGACGGCGAGAGAGTGGCGAGAAGGTCAGTTTTTCAGGTACCATTTTGGAAGCGGCTGTTGGTGCTTGGTGGATTGGTTAGGCTCTTGAAATCATAGCACTTTCAGCCGCTTTCTTTTATCCCGTCATGAGAAATCCAGGTTAGCCCGGCAATACTAGAAGCGAATGATATGCGTATTCATTGATGAAGCGAGCGCACTACCTGTTGATGAACGGGCGCACGTCATCGAATCCCTGCAAGGACCCCCTGCCCCATGCCCTTCCCCATTGAACAGAAACTGGTCATCGCTGTCGCCTCCAGTGCGCTGTTTGACCTGACCGAGTCGGACCGGGTGTTCCAGGAAGAAGGCGCCGTCGCCTACCGGGATTACCAGGAGGCGCACCTGGACCAGCCGCTGGAGAAGGGTGTGGCGTTTCCGTTTGTTCGGCGGTTTCTGAACATCAACAAGCGCTTCCCGGAAAAAAGCCCGGTGGAGGTAGTGCTCCTGTCGCGCAATTCCGCCATTACCGGCAAGCGGGTGTTCCGGTCTATCGCCCACCACGGCCTGGACATCAGCCGGGCGGCCTTCCTGGAGGGCAAGTCGCCCTACCCTTATATCCCCGCCTTTAATGCCTCGCTGTTCCTGTCGTCCAACGAACAGGATGTGCAGAAGGCGATCGACTATGAATACCCGGCGGGAACCGTGCTGCCCTCCCAAGTGGTCGACGAGGAAGACGATGTGGAGTTGCGCATCGCCTTCGATTTCGACGGAGTCATCGCCGATGATGCCTCAGAGCGGGTCTACAAGAGCCAGGAACTGGAAGCCTTCCACGAACACGAAACCTCCCGGGCCGACGTCCCCCATAGTCCAGGCCCGCTGGCCGACCTGTTCCGCAAGCTGTCCCTACTGCAGCAACTGGAAGACGAGGCCAGCAACGCTGACCCGGACTACCAGCGCATCCTGCGTACCGCCATCGTCACCGCCCGCAGCGCCCCGGCCCACGAGCGGGTCATCACTACCCTGGAGCACTGGGGCGTCGACGCCAACGAGGTGTTCTTCCTCGGCGGCATGACCAAGGACCGTATCCTGAGCGTGCTTCGCCCCCACATGTTCTTCGACGACCAGCAAAGCCACCTGCAATCCGCCGGTGGCAATATCCCGATGGTGCATATTCCGTTCGGAGTGGCGAACGTTATCTGAGAGTTAGTATCCCGTCTGGCTACTTGGTCCACGCCCGGCCCCGGTGCACATTTCCCATAGTGCGCCATTGTCGGACATTGTCCGGTGGTGACAATGCCTGACAAAGCCTCACTATTTCAGCCAACCCGCTGTATAACCGTCACTTTCTTGATGTGGCATACAACCTGCTGATACCGGACCAGATACCTGACCGGAGCATCACTATGGGCGCAACGATTTCCCTCGACTACATCACCCACCGTTTCAGCCGCGGGGCGGCACCAACCCTGGAGAAGATCGAAAACCGGATCGAACCCGGTGAGATGGTCGCGCTGATTGGCCGCAGTGGCTGTGGCAAGTCCACCCTGCTGCACATGCTGGCCGGCCTGCTGATTCCCTCCGAAGGCTGCGTCCGCGTCAACGGCCACCAGGTTTCCCGGCCCAGCGCCAAGTGGAACATGATGTTCCAGAAGGCTTCGCTCTACCCGTGGATGAGCGTGCGGGAGAACGCGGCGCTTGGTCTGCTGTTCTCCGGCATGGCCAAGACCGAAGCCTTCAGCCGGGTGGACGAACTGCTGGAGATGCTGGGCCTCCATGACAAGCGGGACGTCAATGTGCAGAGCCTCTCCGGGGGACAGCAACAGCGCGTTGCACTGGCACGCTCGCTGGCAACCGATCCGGAAATCCTGCTGCTGGACGAGCCCTTTTCCGCACTGGACGCTTTCACCCGCACCGCCCTGCAGGAAGAGGTTCCCGCAATCTGCCGCGACCTGGACATCACCATGGTCATCGTTACCCACGACATCGATGAGGCCATCGCCATGGCGGATCGCGTCATGATCATGTCCCAGAACCCCGGCCGCATCGTGGGCGAGCTGGATGTGGAATTACCCTGGCCCCGCCGCCACATGGACGCGGGCTTCCAGTCCCTGCGCGACCAGCTGATGACCCAGTTCAAGGATACCGATGACGGACTGGCCGGCCGCAAGGCCATCACTGAAACCACCGATGACGACGCCGAAAACGCCGCCTGAGACTCTGCCTGAATCATTGAGGTCCTGACCATGAAGAAGCCAAGAAGCAAGCAAAGCAATATCCCCGCCGATGAGTTGGCCTATCTGCAAAAACACGAGATGAGCCGGCGTGACTTCCTGCTGGACAGTATGGCCGCCGGCGGCCTGGCGGCCGGGTTCGGCCTGACCGCCAGCGCCTCCGCCTGGGGCAGCATGCAGGCGCCTGAGGACGAAGTGGTGCGTATCGGTTACCTGCCGATTACCGACGCCACGGTTCTGCTGGTCGCCCATGCCATGGGCTATTTCGAGGATGAAGGCCTGAAAACCGAGCCGCCGACCCTGATCCGGGGCTGGTCACCGCTGGTGGAAGGCTTTGCCGCCGCCAAGTTCAACCTGGTGCACCTGCTCAAGCCGATCCCCGTCTGGATGCGCTACAACAACGGTTTCCCGGTCAAGATCATGGCCTGGGCCCACCTGAACGGCTCCGGGCTGGTGGTGGGTCGACACACGAATGTGGAGAGCTTTGCCGAACTGGGTGGCAAGCAGATCGCCGTGCCTTACTGGTACTCCATGCACAACATTGTGCTGCAGATGGGCCTGCGCCACGCTGGCCTGACGCCAGTGATTAAATCCCAGGGGGACACGCTGGCACCCAACGAAGTCAACCTGCAGATCATGCCCCCACCGGACATGCCCCCGGCCCTGGCCGCGCGCAAGATCGACGCGTTTATCGTGGCTGAGCCCTTCAACGCCGTTGGCGAGATGCTGGCCGGTGGCAAGATGCTGCGCTTCACCGGCGACATGTGGAAAAACCACCCCTGCTGCGTGGTCTGCATGAATGAGAACCAGGTGAACGCCAACCCGGAGTGGAGTCAGAAAGTGATGAACGCCATCGTCCGGGCGCAGATCTATTCGCAGCAGAACAAGGCGGAAGTAGCCCGCATGCTGTCGAAGGATGGTAAGGGCTACCTGCCCATGAAAGCTGACATTGTCGAGCGGGCCATGACCCTTTACGACGAGGACAGCTACGCCACACCGGACGCCATCCAGAACCCGCAATGGGGCAGCGGACGGATCGACTTCCAGCCCTGGCCCTACCCCTCCGCCACCCGGCTGATCGTCAATGAACTGAAAAACACACTGGTGGGTGGCGATACCACCTTCCTGCAAGACCTGGACGCGGACTTTGTTGCCGACGACCTGGTGGATTACCGCTTTGTGAAAGCCGCGATGGAAAAGCACACCGGCTGGCAGCAGGGCCCCGGGTTTAACGCCGATAACCCGTTCGAACGGGAGGAGGCCATCAAGCTATGAGTACTCAGACAACACAGGCACTCAGCGGTGCCAACGGGGCGCAGGTCAACCTCGCCCCTGTCATCAGCTGGCTGGCCGCGCTTCGCTATCCGGCCATTGGCATTACAACGCTCCTCGCCCTGTGGTGGCTGGGGGGCTACGTAGTCGCCAATGACCCGGACATGTGGGCCTTCGCCAACTTCGCCCCGGCGCCTACCTTCAGCGCCCTTTACGACCTGGTGGCCAGTGGTGACATCTGGCCCACCATCGTCTCAAGCCTGTACCGGGTCCTGATCGGCCTGTTCTGGGGCGTGGTTATCGGCGTCCCCGTAGGGGTGCTGATCGGCTACGTCGGCACCGCGATGAAGATCGCCAACGTGCCGTTCCAGTTCCTGCGCATGATCAGCCCCCTGGCCTGGATGCCGATTGCAGTGCTGGCCTTTGCCACCTGGGACGCTGCGATCATCTTCCTGCTGGTGATGGCCACCGTATGGCCGATCATGTTCTCCACCGCCCACGGCGTGCGCCGCATCGACCCGAACTGGTTCAAGGTGGCGAAGAACCTCGGCGCCTCCGGCCCGCAGATGCTGCGACGGATCATCCTTCCAGCGATCATGACCGATGTCATGGCCGGCATCCGGCTTGCCGTGGGCGTGGCCTGGGTGGTGCTGGTGCCCGCGGAATACCTGGGGGTTACCAGCGGTCTGGGTTACGCCATCAATGATGCCCGGGACACCCTGGCCTACGACACACTGGCAGCGATTGTCCTTGTCATCGGCCTCATAGGCTACGGGCTGGACACGATTTGCGGCCTGCTCATAAAGCGCTTCAACTGGCATGTCGAATAACCAGCGCCCGGATTCCCGTACCTGCAACAAGCCTGCTCCCTGAGCGGGCTTTTGTCGTTGCCCAGCCAGGAGAATGAACACCATGGACACGCAGCCGATTTCGTCCGTGACCACCAACGCGCCCATTGACACCGGCGCTGCCGACCTCACCGTGGTGCAGGAGGCCGCCCGGCTGATCGGTCAGTCCGCCACACCCGGGGTGGCCATCACCGGTACCCTGCGCCTGATGTCCCAGATGCTGGGACTCAACCGGGGCCGGGTGCTGCTGCCATCGGATGAGGACGGCCTGCTTGCGATTCGCTACAGCTACGGACTGACCGATCAGGAGCGTAAACGGGGCCTCTACAGTTTCGAGGAAGGGGTCACCGGGAAGGTCATGAAAACCGGGCAGCAGGCGGTGGTGCAGGACGTGGACCAGGAACCCGGCTTCCTGTTCCGGACCGTGGACCGGGCGACCCTGCCGGAAGGCATTGTCTCCTACCTGGCGGTGCCCATCATGGAGGGCAATCTCACGGTTGGTGTGCTGGCGGCACACCGGCTGCGCATGCGGCCCAGGGCCATCAATGCCGACCTGGTGATCCTGCGCATCCTGGCCACTTTTATCGCCCAGATCATCAAGATCAACACCCTGATCGAAGAGCGTACCAGCCACCTGCGGGAAGAAAACCAGGAACTGAAGGTGGCCCTGGAGCAGCAACAGAACAACCACGGCATCCTGGGGGAAAGCGCCGCCGTCAAGGATGCCCTGCTGCAGATTACCCGGGTAGCCGATACCCCGGTCACGGTGCTGTTGACCGGTGAGTCCGGCACCGGCAAGGAGCGGTTCTCCCAGATTCTCCACCTCAACAGCAAACGCTGTGACCAGCCCTTCCTGGCCATCAACTGCGCCGCCATTCCCGAGCAGCTGCTGGAGTCCGAGCTGTTCGGTCATGAAAAAGGTGCCTTCACCGGCGCGACCGCCACCAAGCCAGGCAAGATCGAACTGGCCAACGGTGGCACCCTGTTCCTGGACGAGATCGGTGACCTGAACATGGAACTGCAGTCCAAGCTGCTGCGGGTGCTGGAAGGCCAGGTTATCCAGCGGGTCGGTGGTACCCGGGATGTACCGGTGGATGTGCGCATTGTCACCGCAACCCACAAGAACCTGCAGGAGGCCGTCAACCAGGGCACTTTCCGCCTGGATCTCTTCTATCGCCTGAATGTGTTCCCGGTCCACCTGCCGCCGCTGCGGGAACGGGACGGTGATGTTCGCATTCTGGCCCGGCACTTCCTGCTCAGCGCCAATCGCGAGTACGGCCGCTACACCCTGTTTGGGCGGGGTGTGTTGGAGCGACTGGAGAGCTATAACTGGCCCGGCAATATCCGCCAGCTGGAAAACGTGATCAAGCGGGCGGTACTGATTGCGCTGGACGGCAACATCAGCGTCAGCGACATCGAGAGCATCCTGCGCCAGGAATCGGTGATCAACAAGCACCTGGAGGCGGGCCAGGCGGCTGTATCAAATTACCCGCGCGCCGCGGAACCTGCTGCCACGACCCGCATCACGGAACCGGGCCTTGTAGCCCCTGTTGCCGCCTCTTCCCGTCCGTATCGTTGGGTCCGGGAGGATGAAGAGGAACAATTGCTGAACGCCCTTCAACAGACCGGCGGCAACAAGACGCGAGCAGCGGCATTACTGGGCATGAGCGCCCGCCAATTCCGCTACCGGCTGGACAAGCTTGAACTGACCAATGCGCCCTGACCACCAACCGACATTGTCGGACATTGTCATCAGGACAATGTCCGACACTTCCCGCCTCACTCCTTTCTACCGCCACACCGAAAACCATAAGCATCTGTTTTTAAAGGCTAAAAAATAAAAATGGCGAAACTGGCACAGCTCCTGCTCTGGACATAACAGGTTACCGCGAGGCCCGTCCCGGACCGCGCGGTGTCATCAAAGCCACTGGAGAATTGCCAATGACCACTGCAACGCCTACCAAACCCGAAACCATTTCCACCTACCTGCGTCCGATCGACCGGGAGGGTCTGCTGGCCTTCGCCGAGAAGGGTCGCAACAACCCCGGCACCCGCGGCACCAACAAGGTCCACACGGTTACCGAGGGCCAGTACCGGACCATCAGCCACGTCAATCAGCATGAAGTGGTGGTGGACGAGCCCCTGCACCTGTTCGGTGAGGACACCGCGCCGGCACCTGGCGAGATCGTGCTGTCCGGCCTGGGTGGCTGCCTCGCCGTCGGCATCACCGCCGTGGCCACCTGGAAGCAGGTCAAACTCAGCAAACTGGAGATCTTCCTGGAAGGGGATATCGGCAACCCGGCGGCCTGGGGTGCCGGTGGTGCGGAAATGAAGCCCGATCAGATGGGCTTCCAGGAAATCCGCGTCAAGGTGCTGGTGGAAGGCGATGCCACCCGGGAACAGCTGGACGAGATCGTTCAGCACGCCAACTACTTCTCCCCGGTGGCCAACACCATGCGCAACCCGATCCCGTTCAGCATCAGCCTGATGGACTGAACCGGCCCACACAGAGGCGAGGACCAAGAGGAGAGAACTGCCATGAATAACGTCGCCATATCCAACCCACCGTTAAGCCCCTGGGCCGATGACGCCATGGTGCAGGCTGAGGTCGCCCGGGTTGCCAGCGAGCAGCTGGCGCCCAACGCCTACCGCATCGACCATGAAGGTTATTACCCGACCGACATCATGGCAGACCTGGGCCAGGCCGGCGCCTTCGCCACTCACCTGGACCAACACGGTAGTCGCTTCGGACTGGCGCTGTCGAGCATGCAGGAGATCAGCCGTCACTGTGGCTCCACCGGGTTCATGACCTGGTGCCACGATGTCTGCGGACTCTACATGGAGCAGTCCGGCAACCCGGCCCTGCTGGAGCGATTGCAGGGCCATGCTGGCGGCCAGACCTTCGGGGGCACCGCCCTGTCCAATCCCATGAAGGCCCTGACCGGCATCGAGAAAATGGCCCTGAAAGCGAAGAAAGTACCGGGCGGGTACCGGGTCAGCGGTACCCTGCCCTGGGTCAGCCACATTGGCCCGGGCCAATACTGTGGCGCCATTGCCGGCGTAGACCGCGATGACGGTAGCCGCTCCCACGAAGTGATGTTCCTGCTGGACATTGATGACCGGGTGCCCCTGCGACCCTGCCCGGAGTTCTCGGGTATGGAGGGCACCAGCACCTGGTCGGTGCCCCTGGACGACTACTTCGTGAGCGAAGACCAGATCATTGCGGACCCGGCCCGGCCGTTTATCCAGAGGATCCGCGGTGCGTTCATCCTGCTGCAGGTGGGCATCGCCGCCGGTGTCATCCAGGGCTCCATCGATTCCATCCGTGCGGTGGAGAACCAGCTGGGGCACGTGAATCAGTACCTGCATAACCGCCCCGACGAATTGCAGGCCGAATTTGACGAGGTGGCCGAACGCGCAGCCCGTCTTGCAGAAACCCCCTTTGACGGCAGCAAGGACTACCTGCTCGATGTGCTGGAATTGAGGGCCCACGGTTCCGAATTGTCCCTGAAGGCCTCCCAGTCCGCCCTGCTGCACCAGGGGGCCCGCGGGTACCTGATGAACTCCGCCCCCCAGCGCCGGATCCGTGAAGCCCATTTCGTTGCCATCGTCACACCGGCCATCAAGCACCTGCGCTGGGAGATGGACAAACTGATGCGAGAGGAGGTTCCGGCATGAGTACCCGTAAACCCGACCTGGACGAACGCCCCTGGCGCCAGTACATCTGCCTCGCCTGTGGCCTTATCTACGACGAGGCGGAAGGCGACCCGGACAGCGGACTGCCCCCGGGTACCCGGTTTGAGGACATTCCGGACGACTGGGAGTGCCCCCTGTGCGGTGTCACCAAGTCCGACTTCGAACTGCTGGAAAAGCAGGAGATTACCGCAGCCGCGCCGGTGGGCATCACCACCTTCAGCAAGACTCCGGGCATTGTGGTGGTGGGTGCCGGCATTGCCGGGTGGTCAGTAGTAGAGGCGATCCGCCACCTGGACGCCGAAACCCCGATCACCCTGATCAGCGCCTGCCATGGTGACCGTTACCACAAACCGGAGCTATCGGTAGCCCTGAGCCGGGGGCAGCAGCCCGGGGACCTGGTGCGGGAGAGCGCTGCCGATGCGGCAAACCGACTCGGGGTTCGCCTGCTTGCAGACACCTTCGTGGTGGGCATCAGCCCGGAGCGACGGGAAGTGCGCACCACCCGGGGCACCGTGGCCTACACCCGCCTGGTGCTGGCCCAGGGCGCAAAGCCCGCCCTGCCTGACGAGTTGCCCCCATCACTGTGCTGGCGCATCAATGACCTGGCCGGCTGGAGCGGATTACAGCAACAACTGGCGGCAGGCCCCCGGCGGGTGGCCATTGTCGGCGCAGGGATGGTGGGCTGCGAACTGGCCGAAGACCTGGCCCGCGCCGGCCACACGGTCACCCTGCTGGACCGCCAGAGCCACCCCCTTTATGGCCTGATTCCCCCGGAAGCCGGGCAGGCCCTGCAGGAAAGCCTGGCGGAACTGGGCATTCACTACCGGCCCGACAGCCAGGTCAAGGCAGTCCGCGCCGACGGTGACGGCAAGACCGTTCTGCTGGCAAACGGTGAAACACTGACCGTGGACCAGGTGATCGCCGCCACCGGCCTGAAAACCGACAACCGCCTGGCCCGCCAGGCAGGGCTGGCATTCAACGGTGGCATCGAGGTGGACCAGGAGTTGCGCTCCAGCGATCCCTGGATCCATGCCCTTGGCGACTGTATCAGTCTGAACGGTGAACCGTGCCGCTTTATCGAACCCATCCAGCACCAGGCCCGCACCATTGCGGCGGCGGTGTTGGGTGTTGAGGCACCAGCCTATGAACATAGACCACCGGTGGTGCGCCTGAAAACCCGGTCACTGCCGCTGGTGTTGCACGGCCTGCCAAAACCGGATGGCCGCTGGGAAATCACCCAGCGGGAAGGCAACAGCATGGTGATGGAACAACGGGTTGGCGACACCATCGTCGCCACACTGAGCCTTGGCCAGCCCATGCAAAGCAAGGCCGCCTGATCTTTCCGGGCCGGACGACCGGCCCAGTCCCGACAATGACGTCAACCAAAGGTGAACATCATGATCCATACCCGCGAAGAAGTGACCAACATGATCCTCTCTGCCAAGGTCAGCAAGGGCATTCAATGGAGCCAGGTGGCCGATGCCATCGGCCTCTCCAAGGAATGGACCACCGCTGCGTGCCTGGGCCAGATGACCTTCGACAAGAAGCAGGCCGAAATTGTCGGCGACATCTTCGGCCTGACCGATGAGGCCATTGCCTGGCTGCAGGTGGTTCCCTACAAGGGTTCCCTGCCGACAGCCGTGCCCACCGACCCGCTGATCTACCGCTGGTACGAAGTGGTCAATGTCTACGGCAGCACTATCAAGGAACTCATCCATGAGGAGTTTGGCGACGGCATCATGAGCGCCATTGACTTCAACATGGACATCCAGCGCGAGCAAAACCCCAATGGGGATCGCGTTAACGTGGTGCTGTCCGGCAAGTTCCTTCCCTACAAGGCTTACTGAGCCATTGCCTGGTGGGGTACCCGATGGCCCCCAGCCCCCGGGTATTCCACCAGGTCAACGCTAGCGGCAGAAAAACCGGCTTGGCCGCAAGCAAGGTCACGAGACTACCGCAAAAGAATCTCCACACCGCACAGCTTGAGGCCGTGGCCGGTGTGATCGGTGCCCTGCTCCATGGAACGTGTCAGAATCGTCGCCGGGTCACCGACTGCCAGGTCGATCGCCGTCAGCCCGGCGGACTCCTGGTGATCGCATTCTGCAAACTTCAATACCGCGTTTGGTGTCTCGATCACCGGTGTGCCATCACGGTCTTTCACGGGCATACCCAGAACGTTTGACCAGTGACGTGCCAGTTGGGTCGGTCGCGTGTCGGAAAGGGTGACGCCGGTAATTCCGGACACCCGGTCGGTCATGGTGTGTTTGACCCAGTCCATACCTCCCGCTGGCTGCCAGTTACCCCGGGGGTCGGCCTGTTCGTCCCAGTCTACTTCCAGGAAGGCTGCGCCCATGTCCCGGGGGTGCAGTTGCATAAGGTTCCCGCTTTCATGATCCGACTCCCAGGCTACCCGGACGTTGTTTTCGGCAGCCCTGGCCCGCACGCCAGCTTGCTCTTCGAGTGAGGTGGCCTGGCAGATCACAATGTAACCCCCGGGTCCACCCCGTCGCTCCAGGAAACGCCCGGCGGCCGTGCCTTCGCGGATGGGTGCCACCACTTCCAGGAACTGGCTGCCAAAGGCAAACAGGGCGTTTTCCAGCCCGAAGGTGGCTACCTCCGGATCCCGATGGCATACCGGTACGCCGAACAGGTTTTCAATCTGCTCGACAACCGGTTCAAGCTGTTCGGCCACCAGGCAGATCTGGCGGAGATAAATGGACATCGCAGGACTCCTTGAAACATGGACCACACGGACATGCGTGTTTGTAGCTTGTCACGCAGTATCAGCAACGACACGGTTTCGGACAAGTTGCTTCCTGGACTTATGGATTGAGCTGTTGATTATTGCTGCGAACTGTCTCCTCCGGCCCCGCTCCCAGGCCAGGCCTTAAGTTGCTCCGGGGTATCAATATCCCGTTGTGCATTGGGCATGGCACACTCCCGGATGGGGATGGCGGTTTCATACAACACCGCCTTGGCGCCCTGGTCGCCAACCAGCTGCCTCAACCGTGGAAAGCTGCTGCGGGGGAAAACCGCAGGCACACCCCGGCGGCCGCCGTATACGCCACAAACTATATTGTGCCCGTCGAAAGCCTCCAGCAAGGCCTCAAGGTCTGCCATTGTCAGCGCCACCTGGTCCGCCAGCAGCACCAGCACAGCGTCGTAGTCAGCGGCCAGGGTGTTGATTCCGGCCCGCAAGGATGCCGCCATGCCCTCAGACCAGTCCACGACGTGGATGAACTCCGCCCCGTAGAGCTGCCCCTCGGCCTTCGCCGCCATCAGTTGCGTATGCCAGGCGCCGGTGACCACGTGGACGTGGCCTGATAACACACCGGATGCCAGATCAATACTACGCTGCAGAAGGTTTCGGCCATCGATCTCCGCCAGCAGCTTGCACCCGCCAAAGCGAGTGCTGGAGCCGCCAGCCAGAATCAGGGCGGCAATATCAGCCACCGGCCGAGTCCTCGTTGGAACGTTCGGGGTGTGGCCGCATGTAAAACTCCAGACAGAAGATCATACCTCTGACAGGACCCTCCCCCGGCGAACCCGCAGGACGTCCGCCATGATCGCCAGGGCGATCTCCGCCGGGGTCTTGCTGCCGATATCCAGGCCGATGGGCATATGAATGCGGCTGATCTCGTCGGGCGCAAGGCCACCGGTGCGAGCCAGTCGCTCCGCCCGCGCCTGTGAGGTACGACGGGAACCCATGACGCCGATGTAGCCGGCGGAGGTTTTCACCGCTGCCATCATCGCCAGGTCGTCAATACGGGGATCGTGGGTGACGGCGACTACTGCCGTTGACGGGGTGCAGGCCCCCGGCGAAGCGATGTAGAGTGATGGCAGCTGGGGTATGAACTCCACGGCATCCGGCAGGTTCATGCTGTCGGTAACCACGCTGCGGGGGTCACAAAGCACGACCTGGTAGCCCAGGGTAAGCGCAAAACCGGCACAGGCCTCGGCCACGCTGGAGTAACCAGCCAGTATCAGTTTGGCCACCGGCCCCACCCGGATTCGGACAACCTCCTCTCCCGGATTCCACTGCACCCGGGGCCCACTCGGGTCCGCCTCTGACAGGGAACGGTGCCCATCGGCAAGCCGTACCTGCCGGATCCGGTCGTGCTCACCGCCCAGCGCCGTTTTTATCTGTTCGAGATGTGCCAGGGTCTCCTCGCCGGCGGCCATGCGCTCGACCAGCACTTCCAGAACGCCGCCGCAGGGCAGCTTCACACGGGCAGCCCCGGGTTGGTCGCCCGCATCCTCCGGCCCGCCATAACGTACTACCATCGCTGGCTGCTGGTACTCACCGGCCACCAGCCGCTCAAGGAAATCCTCTTCCACACAGCCACCGGAGAGCGAGCCCAGGTGTTCGCCGCTGGCATTGGCCACCATCAGCGAACCGGGCTCCCTCGGCGATGAACCAAAGGTGGACAGCACGGTGCATAGCCACACCGTGCGGCCCTCCTGCAGCCAGGCCATGGCCTGGCCGACCACCCGATAATCCAGGTTCTGCATGATCGTCAGCCCAACTGGTTTCCTACCGGTAACCGGCGGATACGTTTGCCGGTGGCCGCATAGATAGCGTTGCAGAGGGCCGGCGCTACCGGTGGCAAGCCGGGCTCACCCACACCACCCATGGGGGCATCCTCGCCACCGTCCACCAGGTGCACGTGCACTTCCCGGGGCGCGTGTTCCATGCGGGGGATAAGATATCGGTCGAAGTTATCCTGCTGGGCCTTGCCGTCCTTGAACGACACTTCGCTTTGCAGGGCGATACCGATGCCCATGACACAGGCGCCTTCCAGCTGCGAGCGTACCCGCTCCGGGTTGACCGCCCTGCCGCAATCGAAGGCAATGTCCGCCCGGTGGATAATCACCCCGCCGTCGTTGTCTACCTCTACATCCATCACGATGGCGGTATAGGACACAAAGCTGTGATGCATGGCCAGGCCCAGCCCACGCCGCTCACCCCGGTCCTTGTTATCCCAGTTGGCTTCGCGGGTTGCCCGCTCCACCACCGCTCTCATGCGGCCGATATCGATGGGATAGACCTCCGGGTTTTCCCCGTAGTTCCAGCCGTCCTTGAACTCCGCCGGGTTGATTTTGCGTGGTTCTCCCAGAAGCTCCAGCAGGTAGTCCCGATGGTCCCTGCCTGCTGCCTCGGCCATTTCCGCAGCAAAGCTCTGGATGGCCCAGGCGTGGGGCAGGTTATAGACTGCGCGGAACCAGCCGATGCGGGTATGGGCGGCAGCCTCTGGGTTTTCCAGGCGAATGGCCGGGATATCAAAGGGCATGGTGTTAAAGCCCATGCCCAATTCGAAGTCCGCCTTGTGCTTCGGGTCTTCAGCGAACAGTGAGCCAATGCTCGGTGACAGGGTACGGTGCAGCCAGCCCATTGCCTTGCCGTCCTTATCGAGGCCGGCTTGCAACCGGTCAACCGAGACCGCGTGGAAATAGGCATGGTGAATATCGTCTTCACGGGTCCACTGAACCCGCACCGGGCGTCCTTCAAACTGCTTCGCCAGTATGGCCGCCTCGATCACGAAGTCTGGCTTGGACTTGCGGCCAAAACCACCGCCCAACAGGGTCTGGTGGACGGTCACCTTGTCCAGGTCGAGGCCCAGCGCACCAGCGACACCCTCCCGGGTCGCCCGGGGATGCTGGACCGGCGCCCAGGCTTCAGCGCTGTCGCCGTTGAACTGAACGATGGCCACGGGAGGTTCCATCGGCGCCTGGGCCATATGAGGCATGTAATACGTGGCGGTGACGGTCTTGTCCGCTTCTTCCAGGGCCTTTTCCACATCCCCGGACTCCCGGATGACCTTGCCGGATGACTCGGCGCGCTCTTCCAGCAGCCTGGGATAGTCGTCGGAGGTATAGCCCGCGTTGTCTCCGGCGGGTTCCAGGTCCCACTCGATGGATAACGCATCGCGGCCCTGGATGGCAGCCCAGGTGTTACTAATGCGAAACTTTGTATCCGAACACCGGTCAACGCAACTCCCGAAAGATTATCTACGAATTTAACTTATTGATTTATCTTTGAAATAACGAGTTTTCGGTCTTTTTCAGTCGATATTTTTAAGTGTTCGGCTACTTTGTTACCCATTAGTA
>NZ_AP028064.1:0-13198 GCF_030297115.1 Marinobacter shengliensis
TACAGTGAACAGCAAGAGCGGCGAGGTGTGCCGCGTTGTGCATGTCGAAAACGGGCCTGATGGCCAGCCGGTGCGGTACTCGTTTGAGTATCTGGCGGAAATGCTGTTGCCGGTGGCCCGTTGGGATATTGAGAAGCAACGCCAGGAGAGAATCGAGCGGCGACAGCTCCAGCTTGTACCTGGTGGCCGAATCAGCAACTTGCGCGGGTTCTCAGGTCGGCAACTGGCTTGGGATCGTCTGGAGGATTTGCGGCGGCTGGTCGAGCTGCGTGGCGGCGTCAAGGAAGGTGAGCGAATGCAGCACCTCTTTTGGCGTTTGAACTTCCTGCTGCTGTCCGGGGCTACGAATAGCGCCCAGATGTACCACGAAGCGGCAGCACTGGCCCGCGAGCTGGATTCATCCTGGAACTACCGCAGCAAGGAGCTGATGACGCTCTACGCGAAGGCCAAGCAGTACGAAGCGGGCGAGAAGGTGGAGTTCGGCGGTAAGCAGTTTGCCCCGCTCTACACGCCCAGGAACGACACCATCATCAACCTATTCCAGATCACTGACGACGAGCAGCGCAAGCTGCGCACGCTCATCAGCCGGGATATGGCAAAGGAACGCGACAGGGAGCGCCATACGGCCCGCAGGCGTGCCGCTGGGGCCGTCGATCGTGCCACCTATGAGGCCAATTCTGCGAGCCGTCAGAAGCCGTGGGAAGCCTTGGGCATGAGCCGGGCAAGCTGGTATCGCGCAGGAAAGCCAACGCCTGCCGTTGAGACAGGTTCGTCCGTATTACAGGCCGCAGCGGGTGATTCAGATGCGTGAGACAAGTCCGTCCGTATTACTAATGGCGAAGCCTACGCCCGGCGCGAAGCGCCTGTCTTTGAGTAGCCCGAGCATTTATAAAAATGCGAGTAGCCCGCAAGGACGGTGGGTAACTCGCTTGCGAGTTATCCACGGGCCGCGCAGCGCCGTTAAGGCGCGGAGGGTGTGGGCATGAGTCGTGCTCGTCGTTCTTTCTCGCCTGAGTTGTTGGAGTCGGTGCGCGCCTTGTCCGTGAATGAGGCTCTGGATCGGTTGGCGCTGTATTGGAAGCGTGATCCTGACTTTGTGCCGGTGAAGGATAAAGCCACTGTCCGCCTGAATGTTTCCCTGCCTGGTGGTGGCTCTGTGGAGCTGCTTGTTACGGGCCAGAAGTGGTATGACACACGGGCAGGTCAGGGTGGTGGCGGTGCGATTGATCTGGTCATGCACCTGTTGCGCGTTGATTTCGTTACGGCGGTGAAAACCTTGGGAGATTTTAGCCGCTAAAGATAACTAGCTGCTAGATGGCGGCTATTCGGTTTTGGGCTTTGATAATGAGTTATCTCTATCTGCTACGGAACAAACTTGGGGATGCCTTCAAGATAGGCGTCAGTCTTGAACCTGCTCGAAGAGGCGGGCAACTTCCCCAGGAACTAGATTGGGATCGAAGTCTGCAAGTGCCTATGTGTGGGGGGCATGCTTATAAGGTTGAATCGGCCCTGCACTACTTGTTTGCCGCCCATTCGCGGGAAATGCCTATCGGCGATGGATATACAGAGTGGTTCGATATTGCTGTGTGGAGCGATGTGCTCGCCTTCCTGGTCGAACAACGCGAGCGTCTAAGGATTGGTGAGGCTGAACCTGTCACTTTCCCTTTAACAAGGACTCGGCCCGTTCTGGCTGAGATCGAGGCACGAAGGCAGGCCAAAGCAGATGAGCAAGCAGCGAAGCGGCACGCATGGGAGCAACGCCAAGCAGAGCGTCATGCCAAAAATGCAGAGTGGAACAGCTCCCAGGTTGAACGACTTGAAAACTTCCTTCTGAGGGTGGAGGACATTGGTCGGTTGCACGGCATTCTTGTTTATGACGAACTGAGTAGCCGTCAGCGGATGGCGTCTATGTATGTATCGCTTCCGGTGAATGTGGCAGGGTGCCTAGACCATAACTTTCCTTTGTTTGCAGAACGTGACCTCGGCCGCAGTATTTCCGTATTCCCCAGTTATCGCGCTCGTCACAACGACAGGCATTTTCTTGCGGAGGTCAGCGTTCATATAGATTGCATCATGCTCCAACCTCAAGACGACTTAGCTGAGAGCATTCCTGGTGCGGCTAGGGTTCAGGAGCTTTTGTTGCCGTTTGTCGCTCGCAGGGGCGACCGGCGCGGGCCTCAACTGATGCGCTTGCATCGGTGGATGAATGCAAGCCTCAATGTTTAAGGTTGAACGCCAAGGGAAGGCCGGTTGATCCTGCCTTCCAAGAGAAAAGACCGCCAGATTGCGTTTGTGCAAGGCGAACGCAGGTCGAGCAAGGGGTAAAGCCTACCCCGACACCTAAAGCCCGTGACGGCCGTTTCAGGGCGAATCCAAGCCATAGGGCATCATCTCGCAACTGGAAGCTATTGACCGATGGCAATTCCAGGAAATCCCGCTGTAAATCTATCTGTAGTCTTGTAAAATGTAGTATGTAGTAGTATTATACAACATACTACAACATACAAAGGAGCAAATCAGATGGCAGTCAGCAAAGAACAGATTTGGGCCGCAGCCGATCAACTGGCAGCCGAAGGCCAGCGCCCGACGCTGGAGGCAGTCCGCCAGATCACCGGCGGCAGCTATACGACGATCAGCCCGGCCCTGAACGAATGGAAGGCCCGCCAGGCCACCGCCGCCGCGCCCCTGCGCGAGCCTGCGCCCCAGGCCGTGGCCGACCGCCTGGCCGAAGTCGGGATTGAGGTCTGGAGCATCGCCCTGGAGCTGGCAAACGCCCGCCTGGCAGCCGAGCGCGAGGCACTAGACAAGGCCCGCGCCGACCTGGAAGCCGACCGGGCCGAGGCCACCGAGCTTGCCGACCGCCTGGCCGCCCAGGTCGAGGAACTGCAATCCCGCCTGGCGTCCATCGAGGCGGCCGAGCAGGCCGCACGCATCGAGGCCGACGATCTGCGCAACCAGTTGGCCGCCGCCCAGGAGCAGGCGCACACCGCCGACGCACGCGCCCAGGAGATCGAGCGCCGGGCGGCAGAATTGCGGCTAGAGCTGGATCGAGCGCACCAGGACGCCGACAAAGCGAGGCAGGCGCTTGTGGAGCAGCAGCAGGCAAACCAGGCCACGATTGCCCAACTTGAGCAGGCAAGGGCCGAGGCCGCCGACCAGGCACGCAAGGAGGCCAGCGCCGCTCGCGAGGAAGCCGCCCGGCTGGCCGGTCAGCTCCAGGCGCGCCAGGAGCAGATCGCCGCGTTGCTGGCCCGGATCAACCCGGCCGAAAGTAAACCAGCGGGTACCAGGAAGAAAGGCGGGGAGTAAGACCGCCCCTCAAATATCAATACCGTGCCGGAGGGGGGGTCTGATTATGCGTAAGAGAAAGAGCCGGAAAATTCGGAACCCCTCTCACAAACCGGGGCAGTTTGATACTTGAGGGGCTGGGGGGCTTTAGCGGCTAAACCTTCCCCTTGGCGTTCAGTCTCGCCCATAGGGCGATCAGAGCAGATCTTCTTTCCGAGCTACCGGGTTGAAGCTGAAAGTTGGCAAGCTGCTGGTCACTTTCTTGGGTTCGCCTGGTACGGATTCGGGTGCTTCCACTACCGGCGACGGTTCAGCCTTTTTGGTGGCGGCTGGCTTGCTGCTACCGGCGGAAGCGGGTGCCGGTATCGGCTTGGCTACCGGCTTCACGTCCGTGATGAACCGCTTAACGTGCAGCGTGAAGGTTTCATAGCGGGATGAAATCCGGCCGGTTTCGCGCATGTGCTCCCAGATGGTTTTCATCGCATAGCCCCCATCGAGAGCCGCCTTCACGTCATCGCGTACAGCCAGGAACGCCACCACATGCTTGTCCTGTCGTGGCTGTTTTGCCTTCTTCTGGCTTGCCCATTCGGCCAGTTCCTGCATGTAGTCGGTTGTCATGGCTACCTCGCAACAAGTTTTAATTTCTTCGCTATTTTGTCGCTACTAGCGTGCTGCTAGTGCCCTATATCCTGCAATTATCGACAATTCAAGCAGGAATTGCATCTTTTTGCGCATTAATAGCGGAAAAATCGGGAACACTGGTTTAAACTTCTTGCATGGTATTTAAGGCTGAACAGCGGGCAGGATGTGTGAAGTAGGCCCACCATGCAAGCATGGTGTTCCTCTTCACTGAGCCTTATTCGCACCTGACGGTGCTCAACGGACATCCTGCCCTGCGGGGCCAACCGGCAGCTGCCGGGCAAGAGAAGGAGGACGCCAGGAGTGGAGGCGAACGAGACAAAAGTAACGAGGAAGGGCAGCACGCCGATCAAGGTCTATTGCTTGCCAGAAGAGCGGGCCGCCATCGAGGCCAATGCCAAAGCGGCCGGCCTGAGCACGTCGGCCTATCTGTTGGCCGTGGGGCAGGGCTATCGCGTCCAGGGCGTGACCGACTTTGAGAACGTGCGCGAGCTGGTGCGCGTCAACGGCGACCTTGGGCGGCTGGGTGGCCTGCTGAAACTCTGGTTGACCGACGACGCAAAGACTGCCCAATTTGGGGCTGATACGGTGCTGGCTTTGCTGGCCCGGATCGAGGCGACCCAGGACAAGATGAGCGGCATCATGGAGAGCGTGGTGCGGCCGCGAGGCGGGCAAGCATGATTGCCAAGCATGTTCCTATGCGCTCGCTGGGCAAGTCCGACTTTGCCGGGTTGGTGCGTTACATCAGTGACGCACAGAGCAAGGATCACCGGCTAGGGCATGTTCAGGTTACGAACTGCGAAGCCGGTTCCGTGCGTGACGCCATCACCGAGGTGCTGGCAACTCAACTGCTGAACACCCGAGCCGCGAGCGACAAGACCTATCACCTGATCGTCAGCTTCCGGGCTGGCGAACAACCGGACACCGACACCCTCAAGGCGATTGAAGAGCGAATTTGCAACGGGCTGGGCTACGGCGAACACCAGCGCGTCAGTGCCGTGCACAACGACACCGACAACCTGCACATTCATATCGCCATCAACAAGATCCACCCGACCCGCCACACCATTCACGAACCCTACTATCCGCATCGGACGCTTGCCGACCTGTGCGAAGTCCTGGAACGGGATTACAACCTGGAGCGGGACAACCACCAGCCACGGCAACGAGGCACAGCCGCGAGAGCGGCCGACATGGAACAGCACGCCGGGATTGAAAGCCTGGTTGGCTGGATCAAGCGCGAATGCCTGGAGGAAATCCGAAGCGCGGCGAGCTGGGCAGAGCTGCACCAGGTCATGCGCGACAATGGCCTGGAAATTACGCCAAGGGGAAATGGCCTGGTCATCCGGGCCGATGATGGAACGATGGTTAAGCCCAGCACCTTGGCCCGCGATTTGTCCAAGCCTGCCCTGGAAAAACGGTTAGGCGCTTTTGAGGCATCGCCGGAGCAGGTGGAGCGGAAACAGGCCAAGCGGAAATATCAGAAGAAGCCGGTACGGATGCGGGTTGATACGACCGAGCTTTATGCCCGGTATCAGAGCGAGCAGAAAGGGCTATCCGCTGCCAGGGCCGAGGCGCTGGCCGAGGCGAAGCGGCGCAAGGATAGAGCGGTTGAGGACGCCAAGAGGAAGGCGGCAACCAAGCGAGCGGCGATCAAGCTGGCGACCGGCGGCGTGACCAAGCGGCTGCTGTACTCGCAGACCAGCGCCGGGCTACGGAACGACCTGGAGGCGATCCGCAAGCAGTACGACCAGGAGCGCACGAAGCTCTATCAGGGGTTCCAGCGGCGGCAGTGGGCCGACTGGCTCAAGCAAGAGGCCATGAATGGGGATAGCCAGGCGCTCGATGCGCTACGCGCCCGAGAGGCTGCCCAGGGTTTGAAGGGCGACACCCTCACCGGCCAGGGCAAGGCCAAGCCGGGCCATGCGCCCGTGATCGACAACATCACCAAGAAGGGCACGATCATCTATCGGGCCGGAAAGACAGCCGTGCGGGACGATGGCAACCGCCTGCAAGTGTCGTGCGGGGCTGGAGGTGACGGGGTGCAAGTGGCTTTGCGCATGGCAATGGAACGGTATGGCGAATGCCTCACGGTCAATGGTTCGCCCGAGTTCAAGGCGGCGGTGATCCGGGCCGCTGTCGATTCCAAGATGCCTATCACCTTTGCCGATCCAGGGCTGGAGAAGCGACGGCAAGCCTTGATTGAAAAAGCCCGCCGTCCTGGTGTTCCCCCGGTCGGCCAGGAGCCGCCACCCCACCGCCGTAACGGGCTGCGCAATCTGTCCCAGGTGGAAGGGCTGCGCATCGAGGGCGAGGCCGTGCAGAAGCCCGCACCTGCTCCGACACAGAAACCGGCAGGCGTGAGCGAACAGGAGCAGCGCAAGGCCAAACTGAGGGCCGAGATGGAGGCCAAGAAGGCAAGACGCCAAGGGAAAGGGCGTGGCCGATGATGCTTGATTACGCTATGGACTTCGGCTAAAATTATTTAGCTGCTAGATTGTATATAGCCTATATATAGCAGCCTTACACCGCCGTTCAACAACGAAAGGCCGGGCGTTCTAACGGTGTCGCTCTGGTCGGGTACCGGGACAGTCATGTGGCGCACTGTCTCTGTGATGGCCCAACGCTTCCAGTTACCAACGTGGTGACAGGTAGGCGCAGCTTTGCCGCTCATCACAACAGAGGTATTCGACTATGAGGCCAACTCGCTTTTTAGCGGCTAAAACCGCGCTCGTGCTCGCCCTTTCTCTTGGGGGGGCTTCCTTGCCTGTTCAGGCTGGCATCCCGGTCATCGACGGTAGCAATCTGACGCAAAACGTCATGTCTGCCATCGAGAACGTGGCGCAGACGCTCAAGCAAATTCAGCAGTATCAAACCCAGCTCCAGCAGTATGAAAACCAGCTCCAGAACACGATGGCCCCGGCCGCGTATATCTGGGATCAGGCTACCCGCACGATGAACGATCTACGGGCTGCAATGGATACGCTGGACTACTACCGCAATCAACTCGGCAGCATTGACGCCTACCTGGGCAAGTTCCAGGACGTGGCCTATTACCGCAGCTCGCCATGCTTTAACGGCTCCGGTGGCTGCACACCGGCAGAGAAGGCCGCAATGGAAGAAAACCGCCGCCTGGCGAGCGAAAGCCAGAAGCGGGCCAATGACGCTCTTTTCCATACGTTGAAGCACCAACAGGAAGCCTTGCAAGACGATGCGCGGACGCTGGAACGCCTGCAAGCGCGCGCCCAAAGTGCGGAAGGCCAAATGCAGGCCCTTGGCTATGCCAATCAGCTTGCCAGTCAGCAAGCCAATCAGCTCTTGCAGATTCGTTCACTTCTGGTTGCACAGCAAACGGCCGAGGCGGCACGACTTGCAGCCGAATTGGATGCTGATGCCAGAGGGGACGCCAGAGCGAAGCAAATGCGCACATGGAATTTTCGTGCAAGCCCAGAAGATCAGTTTTAAGGAGTGCTCATGAACAGACCTTCACTCGCCGCTTTGACCGTAATAGCGGTTCTTCTTTCTGGGTGCGGCAAGGAAACCATGCCAGAACCCAGCGCAAGCACATGCGCCCCGGATGCTTTTCAAAAGTTCATGAGTGAACTTCGTGATGAGGCAAATCGGATTGCTTTCGCTGATGCTTGTAAGTCCTTCAATAAGGCTAAAAGCATGCGTGACTGGGAGTTCAAACCCAGCCCCGCCGATGACTTTTAAGGGGTTTTTGGTATGAACAAATTTATCCTTGGTGGTTTGACAGTTGCTGCGTTTGCGGTGCTTTCTGAGCCTGCTATGGCGCAGGAACTTAGTAGTAGCGGTGTCATGAATGATGTGTTGAGGCGGTTCAATGATGCTGCTGCTTCCTGGGGGCCAGTCATACAGTCAGCCGCCAGTCGGTTGTTCTGGACGCTGGTTGTTATCTCGATGGTATGGACGTTCGGGATGATGGCCCTGCGCAAAGCTGACATTGGTGAGTTTTTCGCGGAACTTGTCCGTTTCACCGTCTTTACGGGCTTCTTCTGGTGGCTACTGACCAATGCCAATCAGGGGATGAACATTGCTGGCACAATCGTCCAGTCACTGCAAACGCTAGGAGCGCAGGCCGGTGGTCTGGGTGATAGCAGGCTAGGCCCATCCAGCATCCTAGACCTTGGCTTTGAGTTATTCGACAGAACTCTTGAGGCAACCTCAGAACTTGGATGGAGGCAGATGGCAACCGCCCTGGTAATGGAGTTAATGGCTTTGGCCGTGCTGTTCGTCATGGCGCTGATTTCGGTCAACTTGCTGATCCTGTTGGCGCTGTCTTGGATCATGCTCTATGCCGGTGTTTTCTTCCTTGGATTCGGCGGTTCGCGCTGGACTTCGGATATCGCATTGAACTACTACCGTGCAATTTTGGGCATAGCTGCCCAACTCATGGCAATGGTTCTGATTGTTGCGATTGGAAAGCAGTTCCTAACTCACTACTACTCACAAATCAGCGGGAACATGGCGTCTCAAGAGTTGGCAGTCATGTTCGTTGTTTCGATGATTTTGCTGTTCCTGGTCAATAAGGTTCCGCCGCTGCTCGCTGGCCTAGTGTCTGGTGGCGGCGTGGGTTCAATGGGAGTTGGTAACTTCGGTGTCGGTGCTGCCGTTGGTGCTGGAATGACCGCTGCCGGAATCTTGAGTAGCACTTATTCAGCCGGGAAGAAGGGCTTTGAAATGGCAAGCAACGGGGCAGAGGCGCTTATGAATGCAGTGAAAAAAGGCCAAGACCGTTCAAGCGAAATGCCATCGTTTGGTGGTAACAGCCTGGGCGGCACAAACGACAGCAACAACAAGCGGGAGGTATGACGATGGAAAGAAGTTTTTTTGATGCCCTGGATGTAATCGCTACTCAAGACACGGTGCTCCAGTTTGAGCCAGTTGGCGATCAATCAACGGAACTGGATGAGGCGGCCGAGGTGGCTGCTTTCGTGGGCCGTCCTTCCCCTGCCCTTGGCGTTCAAACTGAACGAGAAGAAGCCCGAGTGATGGATAAAACCGTTGGGATGAGTACAGGCCGGACGCCATTCGCTGAGGCCGCTGGCCTTCTCAGCTCAGGCCGATAAAAACGCACCGGCCGGCATTGCGGGCCGGCCGGTACTTCCTTAACCCACCTGCAAGAGAGGTGAATCATGGCAATGCAACAGTTTATCGAAACTAGCCAAGCAGTGCATCAAGCAGCATCTGCTTTGGCCGCTTTGGAATATCTCGACCAGGAACATGCGCAGCAGCTCGGGCCACTGGCCGAGGCGGTTGCCAATATGTTCATGGTGGTTTTCTACCAGGCTGAAACCGGTCAGGCCACACAACATGACTTCCAGGAGGCCATCGAGGCCGTGCGCCAATCGCTGACACCCTGATTAAGATTTGAACGCCAGGAATGAAAGAGGGCGGCCAGTTGGTCGCCCTTTTCTTTAGCCGCTAAAGGTGTGCATCAAACGGAGGTTTTCTTGACGCGCTGGAAAGTTTCGTTTTTCGTGGCTGATCGACCCTGAAAACGTTAAGATAGCCGTTAAGTTTTCAATGTCCGGCAATGTTAATGAATCAACGTATTGGATACGCCCGAGTATCCACCGATGACCAGCACTTAGATTTGCAGCGTGATGCACTCGAAAAGGCCGGGTGTGGCGTGATCTATGAAGAGGCGATCAGCGGCAGGAACACGGCAAGGCCGGAGCTGGAGCAATGCTTAAAGGCGTTGCGCACCGGGGATACCTTGGTTGTGTGGCGGCTGGATCGGCTCGGGCGCAGCTTGCGCGACCTGGTGCAAATCGTGGCCGACCTAGAGCAACGCGGCATTCACTTCGAGAGCTTGACCGAGAAGATCGAGACGGGCAGTGCAGCGGGTAAGCTGCAATTTCATGTGTTTGCCGCCTTGGCAGAGTTTGAGCGGGCCTTGATTCGGGAACGAACTCAAGCCGGGCTTGCTGCTGCTCGTGCCCGTGGTCGAGCGGGTGGCCGAAAGCCGAAGTTAGACGACAAGCAGGTGCGTGAGATAAAGGCGCTTCTGCGTGACCCTGATATTCAGGTGGCCGAGGTTGCCCGCCGTTATGGCGTGTCCCGCACTACCCTTTACAAGTATGTTGGTGCAGTACAGCCCAAAAGGAGGAAGGAATGAGGCTCACAAACGAAAAAACCCACCGTGAAAGGTGGGTTTCTTCAAACTGTCGTATGTCCTCGGGGGGAGGCTTTCGCCCGCTAGTCCCGTGGCTAGTGACTAAACTATAAGGCTTGGCGGGGCGGATGTCAAACAACAACAAGGCAATCATCGACGCGGTGCGCCTGGCTTTGTCGCCGGCCCGCATGGGGACCTATGAGGCGGCAGCCGGTGTGACGGGCGGTGACGATCCGTCGGCCTTGGCTCTGTATGCCTGGAATGCCGACGTTTCAGGTGCCTTGCTGGCTCCATTGCATGTCTGTGAGGTAGTGGTACGAAACGCGGTCTCGGATGCTCTGGAGGCCGTGTATGGCAACCGATGGCCTTGGTCTGCAACCTTCGAACGAAGCTTGCCAGATCCCCTAAGAGGCTACAGTCCGCGTAAGGACTTACAAAGTGCCAGGCGCTCTGCACCAACTACAGGGAAGGTGATCCCTGAATTGAAGTTCGTGTTTTGGCAAAAAATGTTCACCCAACGTCATGATGCCCGTATCTGGGATGCTCATCTGATGAGGATCATGCCCAACCTGGACGGTAGCAAGACAGTTGCGGAGTTAAGACAGGAAATCTATAGCGATTTAGAGCAGATTCGTGGACTACGAAACCGCATAGCGCACCATGAGCCTATTTTTTCCCGCAGCCTGATGGATGACTATCAAAAGATATTGGCATTGGTCAGGTTTCGTTGTGGATCAACAGCTTCATGGCTCGAAGAGAACCAGAAGGCTACCGCCGTTATTGCAGAGAAACCATAAGAAGGAGTTAAGCATGGAAACTGAGGATATGGCACTAGCCTTCCTGGACGACGAAGGCCCATCCAACGACCTCCCCGCGTTCATCTCCACCACTAACGCCCGCGAGCTGTACGGGCTACGCGAAGGCGAGACCGTTGCGGAGGCTATTGCTAGGCATGAGAAAGAATCTAGCCGATAGTTTTTAGCTTTTATTTATCTAGCTGCTATCTTATAATTAGGCCATCTGCCTGATAGATAGGAGCGCAGCTTATGGCGGCAATCGTCGCGTTTGTTTCACAGAAGGGTGGCGTTGGTAAATCCACGCTGGCCCGAGCACTTGCACGCGAGGCCGCCGCTGGAGGCTTGCGCGTCAAGGTTGCCGATCTGGACACCCAACAGGGCACGTCTGTCGATTGGCACCGTTTGCGGCTTTCCCAGGGAATAGAGCCAGTGGTTTCGGTCGAGGCTTTTGCCACCGCAGCCCAGGCACTGGCCGCCGCTGAAAACTTCGACCTTCTCATCATCGACGGGCCTGCTCGCACGAGTCAGGCCACGCTTGAAATCGCCCGAGCCGCTGACCTGGTTGTGCAGCCGTCCGGCGCATCGCGTGACGACTTGATACCAGCCGTGCGCGAGTTCCATGCCTTGGTGAAAGCGGGTGTTCCTCATGAGCGTTTGGCATTTGCCCTGAACCGCATTGGCACCCCTGCCGAGGAAGTTTCTGCACGGGTCTATTTGCAGCAGGCCGGTTACAACGTCCTGGATGGAAGCCTACGCGACCGACCGGCATACCGGCAGGCGCAGAACGGCGGCAAGGCCATCACCGAAACCCACTATACCCAGCTCAATGAAAGGGCTGACACCTTGATTCAATCGCTGATCGACAGGATTACCACACATGGCTGACGTATCGAAACTCAAGAGCCTGAAACAACGACGCTCAACGCTGGGCGAGCCGCCGACACTGGAAGAGGCCAGCCCGAACCTGGAAGCGCCCGAGGTGGCACCGGCCGCACCTGATCCGGTAGTGGATGCTTATGCAGACAAGCCGAAAAGGAAGCTCGATGGCCGTATTGATGGCCGTAGCGTTCGACGCACCAACCGGACAGTTCAGTTTGCAACCCGTGTGACACCTGATTGGGATGCTCGGATTCGGGCGCTTGCAATGCGTGAGGGTGTGCTCCTGGTCGAGATACTGGAGCGGGCGCTAGATTGCTATGAAGAACAATCTGGAAGCTAGTTAAAAGATTGTCGCTAACTAGCGGCTAACCTAATTTAAAAGCGTTACCATCATTTTTCATTATTGATGGACAGCGCGGTAAAGGTGAGGCATGATTGCATTTGAATCAAAAGCCGTTATAAATCCAACAGCCTTCAAAGAAGTGCTTTTGGTCGGCGGCGTGGAAAGTGCGACGATCCGCGTAGCAGACAAGGGCCTGGTGCTCGTGCTGCGAATCGCTGGAGAAGATCGAATATTGGGACAGTACCGGGGTGGCCCCCGTTACTTCCGCTCGCTGGATGGTGCTGTATCGTTGCTGATCCAGCATGGCATCTACCAGCTTGAGGCGGATGTGAAGGGCTGGAAGCCTAAGACACTGACCAAGAAGGGCGGCGAGCTGCTGAGTGGCATCAGCATCGAGCCATGACAGAAATGCAAAAGCCCCGTTTTGGCGACGGGGCTTTGCGGGTGTTACGGGCTTGATCGTTTTGGCGGACGGTCAAGCACGCCAGCCGTAGAATAACAGACTGGTTTAGCTAAACTCATTCTACGGCCTTAGCCCCGCTTTGACAAGTTCCGCGCAGGAGCGCGACGGGGATTTATGGCTGCATATGCACAACTAGCTTTGTTTGACCCGGCCGAAGAGGCCGCGACCTACCACGATTGCGCCAGGACAGGCTTCTTCTCGCTCCTGGTGGCCGTAGGCAAGGACAAGAAGCAGGACTCTTACCGACTGACGGACATGCCCAAGATTCTGGGTATGGTCGATACCACCCGCGACACCTGGTTGTCACAGGCTGAGTTCTTCAAGCCGAACCGCCGTGTCGTCAATCTTGCCCGGATCGGGCTGCTGTTCGCTGACCTGGACACCTACCGCGAGCCGTGGGCACGCGGCCGCACCCCTGAGCAGATCGCTGACGCTGTTCTGTTCCGCTGCCATGATGAGGGGATTCCAACCCCTTCCATCCTGGTGTTCAGTGGTCGTGGCATTCAGGCCAAGTGGCTTCTGGATGGAACGTTGCCCCGCCAGGCATTGCCTCGATGGAACGCCTGCCAGCGTTACCTGGTGGATCGTTTGGCCGGGCTTGGCGCTGATCCAGCCGCCAAGGATGCCAGCCGAGTGCTACGCCTGGTCAA